>NZ_JBHWZJ010000004.1:0-76923 GCF_042728415.1 Streptomyces sp. NPDC060198
CCGCAGCTTGCTGCGGGGCCCTTCGACGTTGGTGATCCAGGGTGGTCAGCCCCAGGGCCGGGTTAGCCGGTGAATCGCGCACAGCCCGTGCGACTCGGGCAGGTCAGGTAGCGACGAGACGGCTGATGAAGCCCTCACGGACGAGGGATTCGTACGCTCCGTGCACGTCCTGCGGAAACCTCTTGTTCGATGGCGAATCCGAGCCTCGGATACTCGATGACCCCCCGCTGGAGGTCGCCGACGAGCATGTTTAGAACGAGCTTCTCGTCGCCGACGGACTTCACGTAGTCGTCGTGCTCCAGTGGCTCCGACGTGCAGAGGATCTCGACGCCGGGCCACAGCTTGCGGGCGGTCGCGAACGACCGCCGTTCCATGTGGGGCTCGGAGACCAGCAGCACCTTGGCCGGGGTGATGCCGGCGGCAGCGAGGACCTCACGGGAAAGGGTGATGTTCTGCCCGGTGTTACCGGCCTTCGGTTCCAGCAGGATCACCTCGGCGGGGACGCCCAGACCGAGGGCGTGCTCGCGGTAGTGGACGGCCTCACCGCGCGGGAAGACCTGGGCGGTGGTGGGGCTGTTGCCACCGGTGAAGACCAGGGTCGGAAACTGCCCGGCGCGGTACAGCTCGGCGGAGTGGGTGGCGACGCCGAGTCGTGACTGCCCAGGGCGATCGCCACGTCGACGGGGCGCAGCTGGTGATGCATCCGGTGGTAGTCCCAGATCGGCGCGGCCCGGCGCCGCTGGTCCTCGGTGAGGGCCTGCTGGTCGTCGCTCACGCGTCTCTCCCTGGTCGACGCCGCCGGGGGACGGTCAGCCCCTCGATCGTGGCCCGGCTCAGGCCGCTGCCGTCAGCAGGCGGGCGGCGTCGGGGGACGGGAGGGGGAAGGTGTGGGCGCAGTCCCGCAGGAGCGGGGGGATCGCGAGGTGGGCGGGGCTCGGTTCGTCGGCCAGGTTGTGGTCGAGGAGGGTGTCGAAGAGGCACTCCACGGCCGAGGGGGCGAGACCGGTGGCGGCGCAGGCCTGCGCGATGTCGTGGACGGCGGCCGGGAGCAGCGCGAGCGTCCGCGTGAACTCCTGAGCCTCGTCAGAGAGTTGTCCGTAGGAGAGGGCCAGGACGGACATCAGGTCGCGGTCCGCCGTGCGCAGGAACGCGGTACGGCCAGCGCTGGTGCCCAGGCGTGCCGTCACGTCCGGCACGGTCCACGAAGGGCGGTCCCGCAGGCGGGTCGCCGCGATGCGCAGGGCCAGCGGGTGGTGCCCGCACAGAGCGACCGTCCGGTCGAGGGCCGAGCCGGCGCAGGCGTCGCCCGCTATGCGGCGGAACAGGGCCTCCGCCTCCGCCGGGGCCAGCGCACCCAAGGGCAGCGACAGGGCGCCGTCCGTCGCGGTCAGCTTGCGGCGTGTGGTGATCAGGGCGAGCGTGTCGCCCGTGCCGGGCAGCAGGGGGTCCACCTGTGCCGCGTCGGCCGCGTTGTCGAGGACGAGCAGGGCGCGGCGGCCCGCGAGACGGGAGCGCCAGATGGCGCTGCGCTCGGCGAGGCCGTCCGGGAGACCACCGGGCGCGGCGCCGTCGGAGCGGAGCAGCACCCCGAGCGCCTCCTCGGGGGTGAGCGGTGCGCGCGCCGGGCTGAAGCCGTGCAGGTCGACGTAGAACTGGCCGTCCGGGTGGCCCGTGGTGCGGCGGTGCGCGAAGTGGACGGCGAGCGCCGTCTTGCCGATGCCGCCCATGCCGTCGATCACGACCGTGCGGGGAGAACCGGCGCTCTGCCCGTCGACGGCCCGTTCGAGCAGCGCCAGTTCGGTGGCACGGCCGGTGAAGTCGGGCAGGTCACGCGGGAGGTAGTTCTCCTGGCCGGGGCGGACGGTGGCGGCGCGGCCGGTCGTGGGATGGCCGGTCGTGGGATGGCCGGTCGTGGGGTGGGCGGTCGTGGTGCGGAGGGTGGCGGGCCGGCCGGCCGCAGGTGCCTGGAGCTGCACCCGTGGGGCGTCCGCGAGGATCTCGGCGTGCAGGCGGCGCAGTCGTGGACCGGGTTCCAGGCCCAGCTCGTCGGCGAGCAGCCGGCGGCCCTCGTCGTAGACGGCGAGCGCGTCGGCCTGCCGGCCGCTCCGGTACAGCGCGAGCATCAGGCTGCCGCGCAGGGCGTCGCGCAGCGGGTGCCTGGCGGCCAGGGCGAACAGTTCGGCGACCAGCGAGCCGGTCTCACCGGACGCGAGTCGGAGATCCATCAACTCTTCGATGGCGGTGAGCCGTTGCTCGTCGAGTCCGGCCGCTACGGCGGTCACCGCCGGGCAGTCGATGCCGGCGAAGGCATCGCCGCGCCACAGGTCGACCGCAGCCTGCAGCAGCCGCGTCGCCTCGGCGTCGCGGCCCTCCCGACGGGCGGCGCGGGCGGCACGGACCCCGTCGGTGAAGCGGTGCGCGTCCACCGCGTCGGCGGCCACGTCGAGGCGGTAGCCGACGTCCACCGTGATGAGTCCGGCCCCTTCGGAGCCGGCCAGCGCGGCACGCAGATCGCGGATCGCGTTGTGCACCTGGTGGCGGGCGGAGGCGGGCGGGTCCTGCCACAGCTCGTCCACCAAGGCGTCCATGGAGACCGCGTAGCGCGCGTTCAGCAGCAGCAGAGCCAGAAGCCGGCGGCGGCGCATGCCGCGGAGCCGGACCGGCACCCCCGACTCACGCACTTCCACCGGTCCCAGAACCAGGAAATCCATGTCCCGCACCCCCGACGTTCCGCATCGTGCAGCGTGATTGCGACAGTCAGGACGCTAGGCGCGCGGGCTCTCCGTATTCAACGCGAGTACTCCCCAAGACACATGGCGTACCTCAAAAGACACACGACGGAACCACGAATTCCCGCCTTACGTTCCCCCCATGACACAGGCCCTTACGCCTCGCCTCTCCCCCTCGTCCCCCTCCGCCATCACCGCGTTCGACACCCCGTGGCCCTCCCTCGTCTCGACGGCCCGCACCGTGCGACTGTGCCTGCGGGAGGCACGTCCGCTGGTACAGGTGATGTTCGTCCTGCGGTTCGTCACCGGTGCACTGCTGACGGCGTCTGCCGCGCACCACCGGCCCGACGCCCCGCACCTGTTGATCGGCACGGCCGCCTGGTGGGCGGCGACGGTGAGCGTCTACGTCTTCAACGGGGTGAGCGACCTGCGCGAGGACCGGGCCAATCGGTCCCAAAGACCCTTGGCCAGTGGTCGGTTGACCGAGGCGGCGGCCCGGCGGGCCGTGGTGGTGACCGCACTGGCCGGGCTGCTGCTCAGCTGCGCGGCGGGGTGGCGGGTGGTCGAGGCCACCGCCGTCTTCCTCGCCCTGGGATACGCCTACTCCGCGCCGCGGATCGCCGCCAAGTGCCGCTCCTGGTCGGCCTCCGGGGTCACCTGCGCCGCCGCGGGAACCACCTACATCGCCGGAGTCGCCTCCTCGGGCAGCGAACTCACCGCCGAGGCAGCCGTCTTCGCCCTGGTGCTCTCGCTCGGAGTGGGGCTGATCGCGGCCGTCGCCAAGGACCTGGGCAGCACCCGGGGAGACGCACTCGCGGGCCGGCGCACCCTGGCCGTCATCCGCGGCGATCGCAGCGCCCGGCGCTTCTGCGCCGCTTCCGGTGGGGCGTTGACCCTGGTCCTCACGGCCGGAGCCCTGTGGGTGCACGAACTGCCGCTCGACGCGGCCGCCGCCGCGTTCGCCGTGGGCGCCGTGTGCGTGGCAGGGCGCTGCCTGCCGCCCCGGATGAGGAGGGGCACAGCAGGAGAGGTCAACGTACGTGGCCCGTACCGGAGTTGGATGGCCACACAGTATGCCGTCCACCTGGCCGCGCTGGCCGCGCTGGCCTTGGCCTGAGCCTCTTGCCCCCTTTTGGGAACTCGCCTTCTGATCGTGAGCCCCATACTATGATCGCGCCGGACGGGGGATTGTGGGGAGTCGTGCCGTCCTGGCCCTGACGACTCCTCATATCGAGGGGGCGCACCGTGGAACTCTCCGCCGACCCGGCGACCGACCGGTCCTGTCTGATCGATTCCGCCGTGGCCCGCTACGCCGACGGTCTGCGACAGGCCGCCAATCCGCTGGTCCTGCGTCCGGAACTCTGGATCTCCTGCGAGAGACAGGCCCGGCAGATCCTCGACGAGTGCATCGCCACTCTGCACGGCACGGCCGTCCAGGTGGCGGCGGAGGCCGAACTGACCTCGATGGCACTCGGTGTGCAGCGCTCCTTCGAGAAGGTCTCGCCGATCGACTCGGTGCACGCGGCCCGCGTGCTGTTCGACGTGGCGGTCGAGACGATGACCGAGGCCGCCACCCAACTCCCCGCCGAGGTCGCGCTCTCCCGGTTCCTGACCGCCGTACGCATGCTGCACAAGGGCATCTTCGCGCGGGTCAGCGCCGCCGCCATCGGCTACGAGTCGACGACCCTGCACAACGTCGGTCAGGCCAGCACCGCCCGCCGCCACCAGCTGGCCCGCGATCTGCACGACCACATCGGGAGCAGCATCAGCCTGGCGCTGCGCTGTCTCGACCTCTACACCATGGAACAGGCGAAGGGGATCGCCTCCACCCGCGACCGGCTCCAGGACGCCCGGCAGGCGCTGCGCGACGTGTTCAGCTTCACCCGCACGATGGTCAGCGGACTGCGCGTCAACGAACTGCACGACGGTCTGAAGGAGGAGATCGACGCCTACAGCGCCGCCGCCTCCGACCGGCCGGCCGAAGTCGACTCCCGTATCGACGGCGACGAGTCCTGGCTGCCCGAACAGACCCGCCAGGAGCTGTTCCTCGTGGTGCGCGAAGCCCTGCGCAACGCCTTCGCGCACGCCAGGGCCAACCACATCGACATCCTCGTCAGCGTCTTCCCGGACGCCGCGCACGCCACCGTCACCGACGACGGGGTCGGGCTGCCGAACCCGCGCGACGGTGACGGCACCGGCCTGACCGCCATGCGGCAGCGGGTGGCGGCCCTCGGAGGGACGCTGGAGCTGATCAGCCAGCCCGGCCAGGGGACGCGCGTCCAGCTCCGCATCCCGCTGGACGGCACCGGGGCGGGCGACCGATGAGCGCGGGAGCGGAGACCGCGGGGGACATCCGCGTGCTGGCCGTGGACGACCACCGGCTTCTGCGCGAGGCACTGTGCGAACTCCTGGAGATGTACGAGGGGCTGACGGTGGTCGCGCAGGCCGACGACGGGCCGAGCGGCGTACGGATGGCGGGCCTGCACCGGCCGGACCTCGTGCTTCTCGACGTGGAGATGCCGGGGCCCGGCCCGCTCGCCAACCTGCGGGGGATCCGCCAGGCGGCGCCCGAGGCGCGGATCATCATGCTGACGATGCACGACAACCGCCAGCTCATCGACTCGCTGCTGTCCGCGGGAGCCGTGGGCTACCTCCACAAGGAGGCCGACCGGGACGTCCTGGTCGCCGCCATACGCAGCGCGATGGCGGGCGGCAGGACGATGTACCTGCCGCGCACGCCGAGCGGCTCGGGACCCGAGCGCGAGCCGACGTCCGCCGACACCCTCACCCTCCGCGAGCGGGAGCTGATGGAGCTGGTCGCGCAAGGACTGAGCAACCGGCAGATCGGAACCCGCCTGGGGATCACGGAGGGCACCGTCAAGCGCCATCTGCGGAACATCTTCGACAAGCTCGGCGCGACCTCCCGGCTGGACGCGGTCAACCGGGTCCAGCCGCTGCGCCGTTACTGAGCCGCTGCGGCCCGTGCCGCCTTCTCCCGGCGATCCGCGATCAGCAGCGCGACGGCCGGGGCGAGGGTGAGCGCGTACACGGCGAGCAGCAGGCCGAAGGAATCGGCGAACGCGGCCGGTACGAGCCCGTGATGCGACCGCGCGGCCCGGTCCAGGACGATCGTGACCACGGCGAGGGCGAAGGTGCCGCCGATCCGCTGGACCAGGTTGAGCTGCGTGGAGGCGTCCGGGATGGAGCGCGGCTCGACCGACTCGAAGGCGCGGGTCATGGCCGGCACGATGGTCAGGCCCGTGCCCAGGCCCCGGACCGCGATCGCCGCGCACAGCAGCACGTACGACGTGCTGGACGACAGCGCGGTCAGCGGCACGGTCGCGAGCATGGTGAGGACGATCCCGATCACGACGGTGGTACCGCCGCCGATCTTCTTCATGATCGGGCGGCAGGCGAGGCCCGCGACGACGACTCCGGTGCCGCCGGCCGACATCAGCAGCCCCGTGGTGACGGCGCTCTCGCCGCGGGCCGACTCGAAGTACAGCGGGATCAGCATCATGGGGGAGAAGAGGACGAAGCCGAGGCAGAAGATGTTGATCGCGGCCGTGCGGTAGACGCGGTGCGCGAACAGGCGCAGGTCCAGCAGCGGTGCGGCGGTGCGCAGTTGGTGACGCACGAAGACGACGCCGCTCGCCAGGCCCACCACCAGCGGGACCAGGGAGGCGGGGCTGGCGGACAGGCCCGTCTCGGAGAAGGCGTGTACGGCGAGGACCACACCGACCGTGCAGGCGGCGGCGGTCAGCAGGCCGAGCACGTCGAGCGGGCGGCCACCGCCGGGGACGGCGGGGGCGTCCTTGCGGACGCGGCGCAGCGCTACCACCAGCAGCACCGCGCACAGCGGGATGTTGACGGCGTAGACCGCCCACCAGTCCCAGGCGTTGACCAGGAGGCCGCCGACGGTGGGGCCGAGCAGCGGGCTGATCAGCATGACGCTGCCGTTCAACGCCTGGACCTGGCCCAGGCGTTCGCGCGGCATGCCGCTGGTGAGCAGGATGGTGGCGACGGGGACCAGCACGCCCGCTGCGGCACCGGACAGGGCCCGCGCGGCGATCAGTTCGGCGAGTGTCGTGCTGAAGGCGCAGGCCGCGGAGCCGATCCCGAACACGGCGACGGAGGCGATGAAGGTGCGGCGGGTACCGAAGCGGGAGGCCAGCCAGCCCGCGGCCGGCATCAGGGCGACCAGGGCCAACAGGTAGGCGGTGACGACCCATTGGACCTGGGTGATGGCGCCGAAGCGGGCAGAGGTGTCGGCCAGCGAGACGTTGACGATGGTGGTGTCGAGCTGGGCGACGAAGGCGCCGCCCACGGCCACGGCGATGGTGAGGATCGCGGTGCGGGTGGCCGCCGCGGCCGAGGGGTCGCGGCCCTCCGCGGGGCCTCGGTCCGTAGCGGGAGCCGCGTCGGCTCCGGCAGCCGCGTCGGCCCCGGGAGCCCCGGGAGCCCCGGGAGCCCCGGGAGCCTCGGGAGCGGCGTCGGCCTCGGGAGCCGGCTCCGCCGGTCCGGCGTGCGTCGCCGGGGAACGGTCCGCCGGGGGCGTCGGGTCCGCCACGGGTGCGGGCTCCGCCACGGGGGTCGGGTCCGCCGCGGGCGCCGGGGGCTCGGTTCTCTGGTCCAGGGACATACGAGGTCGTCCTTCGGGTGGATGGTGGACCGGACCTCGGGTCCGGTCGGGGCTGGGGCTGAGGCAGGGGCTGGGGCTGGGCTGAGGCTGGGGCTGGGCTGAGGCTGGGGCTGGAGCTGGGGCTTTCGTGATCGGGTGGGGTCGCCGTGGCCGTATCGCTCGCGGCGGCCCGGCAGGCGGTGTGTCTCAGGTCGGGGAGGAGGGTGGCCGCGTCGAGGGTCGGCGCGCCGGCCGGGGCGGGACGGCCCGCCGGGTCCGGGGCGCCGTGCCAGGTCCGGGGCGCCGTGCCTGGGCGGGATGGCCCGCCGGGTCCGGGGCGCCGTGCCGGGGCGGGGTCGCCCGCCGGGTCCGGGGCGCCGGCTCAGGCGGAGCTCAGGGCCTCGGCGATGTCGTCCAGGAGCGCTTCGGCCTTCTCCCGGGCGCCCGGCCGGTCGCGGCAGGCCAGGGTCAGTTCGGTGCTGTCGCCCACGCGGCAGGCGCTCAGGAACATCTCGGCGTACGGGACCAGCATCGGCAGGGTGCAGAAGGAGTCGGCGCGGAAGTCCGGGGTCGAGAAGGCCCGCGGGTCGACCTCGCCGTGGTCGGAGATGATCGCCGTGCAGGGGAAGCTGTTGCCGTCGAACGCGCGCGCCTCGCTCAGGTTGTTGGCGAACGGGTTGTCGCGCAGGAAGTCACGGTCGAGGACGGCGACCTCGGTCTTGGCGATCAGGGCGCGGACCAGCGTGGAGTGGACGCGTTTCCAGGCGTCGTCGCGGCGCAGGTCGAGGACGAGCTGCGAGGTCAGGTTCGCGGTGGAGCGCGTCGTGGTGTCGTGGCGGCGCAGGTCCACCGGGACGATCAGGCGGCCGGTGTCCGTGGTGAGGTGGCGGGAGAGCGCCGCCGCCGCGCGTGCGGTGACCCCGGACGGGGCGGCGGGCACCCGGCGGCTCAGCCACAGGGGCCGCTCGCCCGCGGGCCCCCGGCCGATGATGGCGGGCAGTCCGGTGAGACGGGTGGCCTCGGGGGCCGGGCGGACGTCGCCCGCCGCGGCGCGGAAGTGCGCGTCGTCCACCGTGTCCGGGCATCCGGCCAGGTCCTCGTCGCGCAGGGCCCGGAAGAGGTCCGCGATCCACTGCCGCAGACCTCGCCCGTCGGTGACGATGTGGCTGGCCCGGACGACGAGCCGGGTGGTCCCCCCGTCACGGATCAGGCCCAGTTCGCAGACGGGTCCGGTGACCACCGACAGGTCGCGGTGGAAGAACGGGTGGTCGAGGCCGGTGCCGGCGGGCAGTTCCACGACCTCGGGGGCGGTGCCGTCGGCGCGCCACAGTGCGCCCCGGCGGCGTACCGCGAGGCCGGGACTCGCCTCGGTGGCCGCGCGCGCGGCCCGGCTCAGCGCGACCGCGTCGAGCGTTCCCTCGCCCTCGATCACCATCTGGATGAGCTGGGGGGTGCCGGTCGCGGCGGCGTTGAGGTAGCCCCGTTCGATCGGGGAGATGCGGCGGGTGTACGGCCGCGCGGCGGTGAGGGTCATTCCTCCTCCAGGTGGTGGAAGCGCACCGGGGCCGGTGCGTCGCAGGCGAGGGCGAGGTGCAGGGGCGGTTCGTCCTCGGGCCGCAGGACGACGGAACGCACCTCGTAGGTACCGGTGTTCGTGGGCCGCCAGCCCGGCTGCCACGGAGGCAGCCGGGTTCCGGCGAAGGTCTCCTTCGTCAGGTGCGAGGCCTTGATGAGCGCCTCGCACTCGGCGAAGTCCCTGATCGTGGCCGGCTCCTCACGCCCGAGCAGGTCACCGAGCCAGCGCAGGGCGGCCGGCCGGTCGCGCTCGTCCTGGATGTCCACGCCGATGGCGCGGCCGGCGGGCGCGAAGGCCACGGCGCTGTAGGCGCCGACGTGCGCCACCGAGGCGGACAGTTCCAGGGCGGGCACCGACCAGCGCTTGTGGCCGTCCCGCGCCAGGTCTGCGGCGGTGATCCGGATCCCGTACGTGGTGTCGAGCGCCCCGACGATCAAAGAGCGGCCCGAGGCGGACAGGCGGTGCCCCATCCGGTCACGGGGCAGCCCGCGGTGCCGGGAGACCAGGACGTTGACCGCCTCCCCCACCGCCTCCCCCGGCGCCGACGGCCCGTCGGGCGCCAGCGTGTACCCGGTCCGTCCCGGATCGAGGAGCAGTCCCATCAGGGCGCCCATCACGCCTCCGGGTCGAAGACGGCCGCCGCGTAGCTGCCGCCGTACGCGAAGCTCGACAGGAGGACGGGGCCGGAGGTGCCGGCACCGGTGAGGGCGGCGACCAGGCCGAGGGCGCCGGCGCTGCCGTAGGTCTCGCCGAGCAGGGCCTTGGGGGCGAGGACCGGCCGGTCTTCGAGGCCGGTGTGGCGCAGGGCCGCCCGCTGGGCCAGGTCGACCAGAGGGTGGCCGGACGCGGCCGAGACGACCGTGCCGATCCCCTCCGGGCCGAGGTCCGCCTCGGCGAGCGCGGAGCGCAGGGAGCGCCCCCAGGCCGCGCCGTCCCTGGCGATACGGCCGATACCGGCCGGTTCGCCACTGGCGCCGAAGCCGCGGACCCGCGCCAGGACGTCGGCGCCCCGGTCCCGGGCCGCCTCCCGGCTCTCCAGCAGGATCGCGGCGGCACCCTCGCTGAGGACCGTACCGGTGCGCCCGCCGGGCACGACGTGCGCGGACCGGGCGTAGCCGGGCAGCGCCGCCTGGGTGGCGAGGGCCTGCTCGGGGAACTCGTCGGCGACCACCACCATGATCCGCTCCGCGGCGCCACGGGCGATGACCCGGGCGGCGAGCTGGAGCGCGAGCACGGAGCTGGTGCCGCCGTTGGCGATGGTCGCGGTGTAGCCGCGGAAGCGGTGCAGCATCGCGACGTGGCCGGCGGCGGCGTTGACGACGGTGTTGGCGAACAAGGACGGGTTGGCACCGGTGATGCCCGAGCGCACCACGCCCTCGTGGAAGCGCAGGACCGAGGTCACCGGACCGTACCCGGTGGCGAAGACGATGCCGGTCGACTCCGCCACGTCACGCGACGGCTTGCCGTGGCGTGCGTACAGGTCGTTCACGGCGGACGCGGCGAGCAGGCTCAGCGGGTCCATGCGGCGGGCCCGGCTGGGGTTCGTACCGCGCGACGCGGCCTTGATGTCGACCCGGCCGACCGGCACCCTGCCGATGCCCACGACCTCCTCGAAGGTGTCGAAGCAGGGCCGCCCCTCGGCGAAGGCCGCGGTGATCGCCTCGGTGCCGCCGGCCGTTCCGGCCAGGCCGGCGACGCCGGTGACGATGACCTCCTGGACGGCCTCGCGGCGGGGCGGCCGGGAGCCGGTACGACCGGGCCGGTTGAGGACGACGGAGGCGTTGTTGCCGCCGAACGCGAAGGAGTTCGACACCACCACCTCGGGGCTCGCGTCACGGCCGGTCTCCGGGATGACGTCCAGACCGTACGGAGAGGCGACGCCCCGGGTGTTGATGGTGGGCGGCAGCGTGCCCCGGTCGATGGCCAGGGTGCTCACCACGGCCTCGACCGCGCCGGCCGCACCGAGGGTGTGGCCGAGGATCGACTTGGTGGAGCTGGCCGCCGGTATCTCCAGGCCGAACAGGAGCTTCAGCGCCTTGGGTTCGGAGGCGTCGTTGGCGGGGGTGCCGGTGCCGTGCAGGTTGAGGTAGTCCACGTCGGCGGGGGTGAGGCCCGCCGTGTCGAGGGCCTGTGCCATGGCGGCGCAGGCGCCCTTGCCGCTGGGGTCGGGGGCGGTCTGGTGGTAGCCGTCGCAGGACAGGCCGTATCCGCCCAGCTCCGCGAGGACGCGGGCGCCGCGTCCCTCGGCCCGCTCCACCGACTCCAGGACCATGAATCCGGCGCCCTCGCCGAGGGTGAGTCCGGTGGAGGCGGTGAGCGGCGAGCACGGCTCGGCGTCCAGCGCGCCGAGCGCGCTGAACCCGTAGGCGGACAGCTCCGCCAGCGGGTCGACGCCGCCGCACACGACGTAGTCGACGTCGCCCTTCCACAGCAGCTCGGCGGCGTAGCCGAGGGCGACGGCGCTGGCCGCGCAGGCGTTGGAGAGGACCACGCGCGGGCCGCGCAGATCGAACTCCGCCGCGATGTAGTCACCCACGCAGGGCAGTTGGGAGGCGACGGCCTGCTCGACGTCCAGCCTGCCCTCCAGGACGAAGGTGCGGTGGGTGGCCTCCAGCGTCGGCATGGCGCCGAGGCTGGAGCCCACCACGACGGCCACCCGGTCGCGGTCCACGGCCGAGAGGTCGAGGCCGCTGCCGTGCAGGGCCTCGCGGATCGCGGTGGCCGCGAGCGCGTAGCAGCGGTCCAGGTCGGCGGGCTGCTCGGCGGTGGCCATGCCCGCCCAGTCAGTGAGCAGCTCGGAGGTGTCGAAGAGGGTGTTGGTGCGGATGCCGGTGGTGCCGGCCGCGATCGACGACCAGCTCTTCTCCACGTCGTCACCGGCGCCGGTGATCAGGCCCAGGCCTGTCAGGGCGATGTTCAAAGGTGTCATGACCCGGCCCTTCAGGCGATCTTGATGGTGAGGGAGCGGGCGATGACCCGGGGCAGGGTCGCGGTGCGGACCGGGCGCTCGTCGCCCGCCAGGTCCGCGGCGGTCAGCTCCAGCCCCGGCACCCAGAAGGGGTTGTCGAGCAGGGCCAGGACCAGCTCCTCCTCCGGGTTGGCGGCCGGCGCCTGGTGCAGGACGGTGCCGACCTCCTGACCGGCCGCGGTGACCGGGGTACCGGCCGCGAAGCGGCTGCCGACCGGGGCGACGAGCGCGGTGAGGCGGGCCTCGGACCCGGTCGGCGCGGTCAGCTCGTCGGAGCCGTGGAACTCGCCGGTCCGGCTCCAGTCGATCATCCAGGCCAGGTCGGCCTCGGCGACGCCCAGTGCACCGAACCCGGCGCTGTACACGCCCATCCCGGCCTCGGTCTGCACCCGGGAGAGGCCTTCCTCGCCGATCTCGGCGCCGCCCTTGTCGGCGACGCCCGCGAGCACCGCCTCGTGGGCGGCCTGCGGCGCGTCGGACAGCAGCAGGTAGCCGTACTCCCCGGTGGTGCCGACGCGGGCCAGGTGGGCGGTGGCGCCGGGAACGTCGAGGGTGGACTCGGTGACGCCGTGCAGGGTCAGGCCGGAGATGTCGAAGTCCACGAAGCCGGCCGCGACCGACCAGGCCACGGGCCCCTCGAAGGCGGTGGCGCCCCAGCCGGCGGGGGAGATCTCGACGGTGACGCCGGCGGACGCGTCGAACAGGCCGAGGTAGTCCCCGAGCTCGTCGGCGGTGACGGCGGTGCGCGGCAGCAGCCACGACTCGTCGCCGATCTCGAAGTGCAGCAGGATCGCGAACGGCGTGCCGTCGGCGTTCAGCGCCAGGACCTCACGGACCGAGTCGGGCTCCACGTAGTCGGCCGACTTGGCGAGGAAGCCGTCCAGGAAGGTCAGCCGGTCGTCACCGGTCAGCCTGACCAGCGGGGCGGTGACGCGGTAGGCGCCGACGGCGGTGCGCAGGGTGGCGTAGTCCTCGGTGGCGGTGCGGACGGCCGGGGCGATGGTGGTGGCGGTCATGATCTGTCGTTGCCTTTCGGGTCGGTGATTCAGAAGGAAAGGGGTACGTCGTGTACGGAGAGCAGCCAGGAGCTCTCCCGTGCGGCGGACACACCGCCGACGAGCAGGCCCGACGACGAGGCGCGCAGCACCAGTTCGTCGTGCGGACCGGCGGCGGGGGCGCAGTGCAGCCACCGCCCGTCGGAGAGCCGGACGGCCGCCCGGCGGGCCCACACCTGGCGGAAGTCGCCGGAGCTCAGCTCCCAGCGCTCGCCGTCCGAGTCGAGGACGACGGCCGTCTTCAGCGGCGTCTGCGGGGTGAGCCAGACCACGCTCTCGCGGTCCGTCCCGCCGGCCCGGACGTCGACGCGGATCCCGTCGCCGTCGGCGACGATCTCCCAGTCGAGGCCGGAGTCCGGAGCGTGGAGGCCGAGCGGGTGCTTCTCCTCCCAGGCGCCGGGGGCCGGCACCCCCCAGCCGAGCCCCGCGGCCCGGTCGTGGCGGCTGTTCTCGTGGGTCACCCACAGGCCCGCGGACCAGTGGGGGTTGTAGCCGTAGGAGCGGGTGCGGGGGTAGGGGCTGCGCAGCACCTTGGTGGTGCCCTCCCGCCAGACGGTGACGCCTCCCGCGGCGGCGTGCGCCTCCAGGCGGCGCGTGGTGTCCGCGCCGCTCGGGCGGATGGTGGTGCGCATCCGGGCCACACCGTCCGCGCCGGGTTCCGGGCGGCGCTCCAGGAGCGTGCTGTGGACCAGCCGCAGGGGCCCGTCCACCGGCAGCTGGACGCGTACGTCCCGTCCCCGCCAGGTCAGCTCCGCGCCCTCCGGGACGGTCCGGGAGGCGGCGACGATCTCGGAGGCGTCGCGCACCCCCTGGCCCAGCCCGATCGGGTGGGCCGCTCCGTCGGCGTCGGTGAAGACGCCCTGGCGCAGGCCCACGGTCTGGAAGATCCGGCCGGTCGCGGAGCCGGTGCGGGTGAACTCCTGGAGCAGACTGGTGCCGTCCAGGGTGAAGGTGCCGGTGACCGTGGCGTCGCCGTCCCGCTCGGTGACCCGTACCCCGCCCTCGACGGGCTCCAGGGTGAGGTCGCGGGGCTCGCCCTCGCGCCAGCCGGCCGGGCGGTCGGCCCGGCAGCTCGGCCAGGTCGAGACGAGTACCGGGCCGGGGTGCCCGGCCACCAGGACGCTCAGCGTGCCGTCCTCCCCGTCCACCTCACAGGTGAGGCCCGACTCGGTGAACCGGTACGGCGCCACCCCGCGCGGGGCCCGCACCTCGTACGGAGGCCGGGTGATGCGCAGTGCGCGCTCCGTGCCGTCGGGCTCGACGAGACGGGCCTCGCGCACGGCGCCCCGGTCCACGTCCACGGACGCGTCGATCCGGAACTCGCCGAGCGCCAGGCTGTAGTCGACGGTGCGGACCCCGTCCACCACCCGTACGTCCGAGCGCAGCTCGTCGTCGCGGGACTCGGTGACGGACGCGAAGCTGGTCAGGCTGCCGAGGGCCGCCGTGGCCCGCTCGCCGAGGTCGGCGAGGACGCCGCGTACGACGAGCGGGATGTAGTTGTGCAGTTCGACGTTGCCGTCCTCGCCGGGGACCGCCCGGCCCACCGACACGCAGCCGACGCGCCGGTAGAGCCGGAAGGCCACGGTGTTGGCCGGGTTGACGGTCAGCCGCAGCACGAGGCAGCCGGTGCGCATCATCCACTCGACGGCCTCGGTGAACAGCCGTCCGGTGACCAGGCCGCCCCGGTGGGCGGGGTGGACGAAGAACATGTCCGCGATGAGTTCGCCCGCCCGGCCCGAGCGCCGGCCGGTGTTGTGGAAGAGGCCGAACGTACCCACGAGCCGGTCGTCGTCCTCGGCTACCAGGAACGTCGCCGTCTCCCGCTCGGCCAGCTCGCGGGCGAGTTCGGCGCCGCTGACACCCCCGGCGACCGGGTTGGGGTTGTCGCGGTGGCGGTTGTAGAGCTCCGCGATGGCGTGCGCGTCGCTCTCCTGGTACGGGCGGATCGTGAGGGCCATGACCACACCTCCTTCTGTCGGTCTTGTGGTTGAGAGTCGGTTGCTTCTCCGGAGGGGAGAGGGGGAGTTCAGCCCTTGCGGCCGGTGGTGACGACGAGCGTCCCTGCGGCGGCGAGCTCGGTTCCGACGGTGGCCCGCACCTTCACCTGGCGCAGGCCGCCGAGGCGCTGCCCGAGCTTGGCCTCCAGCGTGAGCTGGTCCCCGGGGACGACGAGCCGGGAGAACTTCATGTTGCTGATGGAGCCGAGGTAGCCGACGCTCTGCGAGGCGTCGTCCCCTCCGGTGCCCTCGGCGCTTTCGAGGATCTCCGCGACGTAGACGACGGCCACGAGCTGGGCCATCGACTCGACGATCATCACGCCCGGCATGATCGAGTGGTCCGGGTAGTGCCCGGCGAAGAACGGCTCGTTGACGGAGACGCTCTTGATGCCGCGGCCCGAGACCCCCGGGACGACGTCGTAGGCCCGGTCGATCATCAGCATCGGCCAGCGGTGCGGCAGCATCCGCTTGATGTCGTCGGACGAGTAGCTCAGGGCCTTGCGCGCCGGCGCGGGGGCCTGCGCTTCGAGGAGTGCGGTCGCGGGGCTCACGCGCCGGTCTCCCGGTCCTCGATGAAGTCGACCAGGGAGTTGATGGAGCCGAAGGCCTCGAAGTCGTCGTCGCTGATCAGCACGTCGAACTCGTTGTTGACCATGACGACGATCTCCAGCGTGTCCAGCGAGTCCATCTCCAGGCCCCGGCCGAACAGCGGCTGGTTGTCGGAGACGACGGCCGGCTCGACCTCGAGCCCGAGCCGGTCGATGATCATCGACTTGACCTTCATGTTCTTGTCGAGACGGGCCTCGGCCTGCGTGCGGATGTCCTCGAAGGTGGCGGTGGACATGTGGTTTCCTCCTGTGAATCGTTGGGTGTTGCGGTCAGTTGGGGATCATTCCGCCGTCGACGGTCAGCACCTTTCCGGTGATGTACGAAGCGGCGGACGAGGCCATGAAGACGGCGGCCTGGGCGACCTCGGCAGGGGTGCCGGTGCGGCCGAGCGGGATCACCTGGAGGGCTTCCTTCAGGTGGGCCGGGGGGACCTTCTTCACCATGTCGGTGTCGATGAACCCCGGGGCGACGACGTTGACGCGGATGCCGCGCGGCGCCACCTCGTACGAGAGGGTCTTGGCCAGGGAGATCACTCCGCCCTTGCTGGCGGCGTAGTTGGCCTGGCCGGCCCGGCCGGCGATTCCGCTGGTGGAGGCGATCAGGACGATGGAGCCGCCACTCGCGTACATCTGCTTGGTGGCCTCGCGGGCGGTCAGGAAGGCGCCGGTGAGGTTGGTGCCGATGACTTCCTGCCACTTGGCGCTGCTCATGGCCGCGAGGTGCCCGTCGGCAGTCACGCCGGAGTTGAGGACGGCGACCTGGACCGGCCCCCACTCGGTGCGGATCCGCTTGAACATCGCCATGACCTGGGCCTCGTCACCGACATCGGCCTGGACGAGGAGGGCCTCGCGGCCCAGGGCGCGGATCTGCTCCGCGACCGACTCCGCCTTGGCGGCGCTGGAGTGGTAGTTGAGGACGACGTCGCAGCCGTGCTCCGCGAGCGCCAGCGCGGTGGCCGCGCCGATACCGCGCGAGGCGCCGGTGACCAGGGCACGGGTGCCCTCGGGGAAGAGGAAGCTCATGCCGCGACTCCCGCCATGACCGCGGTGACCCGGTGCGATCCGGGGTCGAAGCCGTCCGCCTCGGTGCCGATGCCGTCCCGGTTGGCCGCCGTGAGGACCGCCCGGGCGACGGCGAGGTCGAGGATGCCGAGACCGAAGGGGGAGAAGACGACGGTTCCCCGGGTCTCCGGCCCCTCGCTCCGGCCGAGCACGGTGGCTATCTCGGCGCCCACGAAGCGGCGGTGGCCCACCTCCTGCTCGGCGCGGTGCAACGAGGTCCCCTCGCGCATCACGTGCTCGATGTCGTCGACCACGTTGTAGGCGTTCAGGACGGAGTCCGTGCTCAGGTCGCGCAGCGACAGGTGCAGGATCACCTGGCGGTCGGGGCGGTCGGGGTGGGCGGCGAGGTCGAGCCAGTAGCTGGAGTCGGTGGTGGCGATGGAGACCGTACCGGCGCGCAGCGCGTCGTCGACACCGCCGGCCACGAAGGTGATCTCCGGCCGCTCGGACGCCAGTTGGGCGGCGAAGGTGGCCGCGCGGCCGGGCACCGCGTCCTGGACGGTGACCGTGGCCAGCTCGGGGTGGACCAGCACGAGGAAGTCCAGGACGCGCCGGTTGATGGTGCCGCAGCCGATCAGCCCGGCCGTACGCACCGCGTGGTCGCCGTGCAGCGTGCGGCTCGCGAGGGCGGCCGACGCCGCGGTGCGGGACGCCGATATCTGGCTGGCCTCCAGGACCGCGGTCGGGTAGCCGGTGCGCAGGTCGTTGAGGATCTGCACCGACGAGGCGCGCTGCAGACCCCGCTCGACGTTGGCCGGGAAGGAGGAGATCCACTTCAGGCCCATGACGGGCTCGGGTCCGCCCAGGTAGGCGGGGAGCGAGATGATGCGGGAGCCGTCGTCGCCGGGCGGGCGGAGGAAACCGGAGAACGGCACCTCCGAGCGGCCCTGGCCGTGCAGCACGTACGCGGTGCGTACCGCGTCGAGCACGGCGGGATCGAGGCCGTCGAGCGCGGCGGCGACGTCCTCGCGACCGAGGATTCTCATGACTGGTCAGTTCCTCTGCGTGAAGGAGGGGTGGGAAAGGGAGTGGACGGGACGCGTGGCGCGTCGCGGGCGGGCGGTCAGCCGAAGCGGGACTCCACCCAGGAATCGCTGTAGATCGTGTCGAGGTAGCGGTCGCCCCCGTCGGGAAGGATCGCGACGCAGGTGGCACCCGGCGTGATCCACGAGGAGGCGTCCAGCAGGGCGGCCATGACGGCGCCGGACGAACCGCCGGCGAGGATCGACTCCTTCGCCAGCAGGGATCGGCAGCCGCGCACGCAGTCCAGGTCGGTCACCTTCACCACCCGGTCCGCGAGACCGGGCCGCAGCAGCGCCGGGACCACCGCCGCGCCGTGCCCGGGGATGGTGCGGCGGTGCCGGCGCTCCCAGGCCTCGGGCGGGCCGAAGATCACGCTGCCCACCGCGTCCACCGCCACCACCTGGGTGGGCAGGCCCTCGGCGGCGATGTACTCGGCGCAGCCGCGCAGCGTGCCGGTGGTGCCGGCGGCCAGGAAGAGGTAGTCGGGAGCCTCGGGGAGCGCCTCGTGGATCTCGCGCATGGTGTGCTGGTGGGCGAGGGCGTTGTACTCGTTGCCGTACTGGTTGGGCCAGTAGGCGTCGGGCACGGTGTTCAGGAGTTCCCCCACCCGCCTGATCCGGGACGGCAGGTACTCGCCGGTCTCCGCGTCCCGGTCCACGACCTCGACCGTCGCCCCGTACGCCCGCATGATCGCGGCGTTCTGGGCGGTGGTGCGCGGGTCGGTGACGCAGATCAGGTCGAGCCGGTAGAAGTTGCAGAGCTGGGCCAGGGCGATACCCAGGTTGCCGGAGGAGGACTCCACGACGGTGGAGATGCCCGGCATCAACACCCCGGTGGACAGCGCGTGTTCGATCATGGAGCGGGCCGCGCGGTCCTTGATGGAGCCGCCCGGGTTGAATCGCTCGCACTTGCCGTAGACCTGGAAGCGCGTGGGCGGGAAGAGGCGGTCGAGGGCGACCAGCGGGGTGGAGCCGATCGTTGCGATGATGTCCGGATCGCGGGGACGGGCCGCGGTTGCGGCGCGGGTCGCCGCGGCGGAGGGGGCCACGGTCATTCCGGTACCTTTCTGCTGATCTGCAGCCGGAGTTCGCTGACGTAGCGCTCACCGTCGGCCCCCGTGAGCCACGAGTCCCGGGGGTGCGGCAGTGGCTCGCTGAGGATCACGGTGGCGTCCGCGTCGAGGAGCCGGGTGCGGCGGACGAGGTTGGCGAAGGAGAGCACGAGGGTGGGGCTGGTGAAGTCGACCAGGGACGGCTTCGTCTCCTGCGGGAACTTCACGAAGGCCTGGTCGGGCAGCCCGCTCGCGCGCAGCCAGCGCCGTACGGCCAGGTAGTCGCCCGCCCGGTCGGGCTTGACGGCGAGCGGGATCTCCGCAGCCGGCACCCGCCAGGTCTCCCGGAACAGGACGAGCCCGTCGAGGGCGACGCGCGGGGCGTGCGGCCGGTCGAGCCCGATCTTGAAGGCGTCCGCGGCGATGATCGACACCGGGACGGCGAGCAGTTCGGCCATGCTCCACCCACGCCCGTCGGGCGTGGTGGCCGTGACCGTGCCGTCCTGCTCGGCCAGGGTGATCGCGGCGGCCGGGTCGATCCTCGACCGGTCGTCGAACGGCGCCCGGGTGAACCCGATGAGCCGGTCGCCCTGCCCGACGGGAGCGGGCACCATGCGGCCGCTGTTGCGCTTCCAGTCGACCGGGAGCAGCGGTACCAGACGTGGTGCGCCGATCGCCGCGTTCACCTTGTCGCGCAGGGAGCCGGCGTCACTGGTCCAGTCGAGGAACGGCAGGTCGCAGGTGGCGAGGCAGGCGTGCAGCTCGCCGAGGACGACGGTCAGGTCCCCGTCCGCCTCCCGGACCACCTGGAGGTCGGGGCTGTGCACGGCGAGATGGGGCGAGCGGACCGGGCCGGTGGCGAAGACGGCGCGCGCCCGCCCCTCGATGTCGGCAACCCGCAGCGCGACCGGCTCCACGCCGTCCGGATCGAGAGCGAGGACCTCGCGCCACTTGCGGGCGAGCTCCCTCGTCGCGGTGTGCACCGGCCGGGCGCCGTCGCCGCCCCAGAACAGGCCGAGCACCTGCGGCCAGACGTCGGCGAGGGTGACGGGGGAGCGCCGCGACGCGGCAGCCCGGACGAACCCGGCCACCTCCGCCTCGACCAGCTCCACCAGGCGGTTGCCGAACCAGTCCGCCGCGTCGGCGACCAGGGCGAGCGGCCGGGCGATGCCGTCCAGGAAGCCGGTGCCGACCTCGACCTGGCAGTCACGCACCGCGTCCTGGTAGCAGAGGGTGCGGCCGGCGTACGCCTTGCCCTCGTCGCGGGACGCGTCGAGTCCGGTCGTCCGGACGAAGTACTCGTCCAAGTCGTCCAGGCGTGCGGCGAGTTCGTCGGCGCCGGTGGCGGCGTCGATGGCGTCGCGGTGCCGGTCGAGTCCGGTGAGGACGGTCTCGAAGCGGACGAACAGCTCGGGGTCGGCGACGGCGGCGACCCGCCGTCGCAGGATCCGCTCGGCCCGCACGTCGACCGGGATGTTGGCGTCCCAGCTCAGCACGCGCTGCTTGAGCAGCCGGGTCAGGATCTTCTCGACGCGGGGCCGTGCCCCCTCGGCGTCCCAGCCGTCCTCGCGGACGAGTGCCTCGACGATCGCCGCCCCGTTGCGCTCCCCGTCCGCGTGGCCGAGGACCTGCCGGTCCTCCGGCCGCAGCCGCGTCACGCGTCCGCCCGGCAGCAGCAGCCGGTCGCCGTCGAGGTGGACGTCGGGGCGCGGCAGCGGCGGGAACCACCAGCGGGCGCCGGGCTGGGCGGTCATCCAGTCCGCGACGGCGGCCAGTGCCCAGCGTTCGAAGTACGTACGGCTGCGCGCGACCAGCCGCTCGCCGTGGTCCACCGCGAGGCCCCCGGGCGCGCGCCCGACGGACATCCAGGCGGCAGGACCGAAGAAGCCGATGGTCTCGGCCTTGGCGCAGTAGCGCAGCCAGTACATGGCCAGGGTGCGCTCGCGCTGCTTGCGCTTGGACTCCTTGCCCGTTCCGGCGGCGAGCGCGTCGAGCACGCGGTAGACGGTGCGGTTCTGCCAGGCGATGGCCGTGCGGACCTTCTCGTCACCGGCGAGGACGGCCAGGCGGCGCGTTTCGGCCGCGCTGTCGGCGAGGTAGGCGGTGGTGAAGCCGTCCTCGTCGCCGCGGTCGGCCGCGTCGGCCGCCGCCGGCCCGCCGAGCAGGTCGAGTCCCGAGGCGGGGAAGCCGGCGCTGCGCAGCAGCCCGACGCCCCACATGTGCCACTCGCTGTCGCCGAGGCGCCGGGTGGGCCGGAAGTCGGCCCAGTCGTGCTCGCGCAGCGCTTCACGGGTGCTGGTCACGCGACCCGCCTCCCGGGCTCCGCGCCGATGTCCCTGCCGGCGCCGGACTCGATGCCGGTGCCGGCCTCTTCGCCCCGCAGCGCCGCCGCGAGCCGGGCGACCCCCTCGGGGATGCGCTTGCGCGGGACGTTGCTGAAGCAGAGGCGCAGCGCGTCGCCGCACTCCCCGTCGAGCCCGAAGTGGCTGCCGGGGACGAAGGAGACGCCCTGTTCGGCCGCGGCGTGCGCGAAGCGGCCGGTGTCGGCGCCGCCCTCGTGCCGCAGCCACAGGTAGAAGCCGCCGTCCGGCCGCTGCCACCGCCAGGGGCCTCCGGTCCCGAGCTCCGCCTCCAGCGCGTCGGCCATCAGGCCGCACCGCTCCCGGTAGCGCTCGCGGTAGGCGTCGATCAGGCTGTCCCAGCCACCGCGGGTGTGGAACGCGGCGAGCGCGGCCTGGGCGAACGCCGACGGCGACAGCGCCATCACCTCGGTCGTGCGGCGCAGGCGCTCCGCGACCTGCTCGGGCGCGGCGATCCAGCCGCAGCGCAGCCCCGGCGCGAAGACCTTGGAGAAGGTGCCGAGGTAGACGACGTTCGAAGGGTCGATGCCCTGGAGGGTCTGGACGGTGCCGCCGTCGAAGCCGAGGAGCCCGTAGGGGTTGTCCTCGACGATCAGCAGGTCCAGTTCCCTCGCCACGTCGGCCAGTCGGTGACGCCGCTCGACGGAGAGGGTCGCGCCGGTGGGGTTCTGGAAGGTCGGGTTGCAGTACAGCATCCGTACGCGCTGTCCGTCGGCCCGCAGCCGGGCCACGGTCGCCCGCAGCTCCAGCGGGTCGAGTCCTTCGGCGTCCTCGGGGGCCCCGTGCAGGCGCAGTCCCGCCGTACGGAACGCGGTGGCCGCGCCCGGGTAGGCGGGGGTCTGGCACAGGACGGTCTCCCCCGGCGAGGCGAGGCCGAGGCCGATGGCCAGCAGCCCCATCTGGGATCCGGCGGTCGGCACCAGGTGCGCGGCGCCGGTCCTGCCGCCCTCGCGGGCCATCAGGTCGGTGATGGCGGGGACGAGGGCCTTGGCCACGTGCGGAGTGCTGTACTGGAGCGCGATCCGGCCGCCGATCCGGGTCAGCCGGGCGAACTGCTCCGAGAGTTCCTTCAGGGGCAGCAGGTCGAGGTCCGGCAGGCCGCCGGCGAACGAGATGAGATCACCGCCCCGTTCGAAGAGCTGCGGCATCTCGGCCGCGGGTCTTATGTCGGTCCACATGGCGGTCAGCTCCCCGAGAACGCGTGCGCGCCGCTCGCCAGCTGCTCGTGCACGAGCCTGAGCAGGCCGGCCGACGAGGTGAGCGAGAGGTCGGCGAGCGCGTCGGGGTCCAGCTCGATGCCGAACCGGTCTTCCACGGCCATCACCAGGGCGACGGTGTGGAGCGAGTCCACGCCGAGGTCCACGAGCGGCACTTCGGAGCTGGTGACCTTCACGACGCATATCTCCTCTACGAGCTGGTCAAACTGCGACTGGTCCATGGGAGCTCCCTGTGAGTGCGGCGGGGACGGTGGTGACGGCCGTGGCGACGGCCGGGGAGGGTGTGGCGGCGCCGGCCCCGAGCAGCAGGCCGACGGCAGCGCGGTCGGGCTTGCCGTTGGCGGTCAGCGGCACGGTGTCGAGCGGGACGATCGCGTCGGGAAGGCGGGCCGGGTCCAGCAGGCGGGCGAGAGCGGTACGGACCTCGTGCGGGTCGAGAGCGGTCTGCACGGCGAGCAGGAAGGGGGCGTCCTCGCCGGCGGGGCGCGGGGCGACGGCGGCGTACACGCCGGGGACGCGCTCGGCGGCGAGCTCGATCTCCGACAGGCCCATCCGCACACCGCGCCGTTTGATCATGTCGTCGTCACGGCCGACGAAGTACAGCAGTCCGTCGGCGTCGAGCCGGCCCTGATCGCCGGTGTGCAGCTCCAGGGAGCCGTCGGCGCGGCGCACGTACCGGCTCTGCCGCTCCAGCGGGACCCCCCAGTACCCGGCCATCACGGTCTCGCCCTCGACGACGATCTCGCCGACCTCCCCCGGGGGGAGGGTCCGCCCGTCCGGGCCGACCGTCCGGACCAGGACACCGGGGATGGCGCGGCCCACCGAGTCGGGATGCCGCTCGTAGAGCGCCGGGTCCAGGACCGAGATGCGCTTGCACTCGGTCATGCCGTACATCGAGGCGAAGCCGGAGCCCGGGAAGACGTCGAGCAGTTCGCGCATCACGGCGGTGCTGGGCCGTGCACCGGTGTTGGTGAACAGCCGGACCCTGGTGGCGCGGCGCAGCTTCCGCTGCAGCAGGACGAGGATCTGCGCGAGCGAGGGCACCAGCGGGACGACGGTGACTCCGTGGCGCTCGATCACCCGGATCAGGCCGAGGTCGCCTCCCCGGTCGGTGAGCACCAGGGCCGAACCGTTGAGCGTGCACAGCAGGGCCTGGTAGAGGCCGTAGTCGAAGGAGAGCGGCAGCCGGCACAGCACCACGTCGTCGCCGCGGTAACCGAGGGCCGCGTCGACCGCGCGGACCGCGGCGAGGATCTGCCGGTGCGGGCAGACGACGCCCTTGGGGCGGCCGGTGGTGCCGGAGGTGTAGATCAGCAGGGCGACCGCGTCGTCCGCGACCTCGGCGGTGGTGTGGTCGGCGGGCGTGTGCTCGATCTCGCGCACGGCCCGCTCCACCTCCACGGTCCTCCGGGCGCCGCCGCCCGCGGTGGGCGGGCAGACGGCGAGAGCGGCCGTGCAGTCCCGCACGATGTGGTCGATCTGGTGGTCCGTGAGGTCGGGGTGCACCGGGACGAACACCGCCCCGATGCGGAACGCGGCCCACAGGAGGGCGAGGAAGGTACGGTCACCGCCACCGGCGTAGACGACACGGTCACCCGCGCCCACTCCCTGACCGCGCAGCCAGCCGGCCGCCCGGTCGGACTCGGCGCCCAGCTCCGCGTAGGTCAGCGACCCGGCGGCGTCGACGAGGGCGAGGTGCCCGGGGCGCTCGGCGCGGGCACGTGCGAACAGCTCAGACACCGGCATGGACGAGGTCCTCCTTCCAGGCGACTGCGGCACCGATCCGGGAGCGCACCTTGTCGAGGTCCCGGGGCGCGGTGACGCAGACGACGGCCAGCTCGGGAAGCTGGCGCTTGAGGATGCCCGCGAGGGTGCGGGCGGGCGGCAGACAGACCGTCACCTCGGGTGCGATCCGGCCGAGCGACTCCAGGCACAGGTCCCAGCGCACCGGCTTGACCACCTGCTCGACCAGGCGGCGGCGGATGTCTTCCGGTTCGCGGACGACCGAACCGTCGGCGTTCGACAGGAGGGACCCGGTCGGCCGCCGGAAGGGTGTCCGCTCGGCCGCCGCGGCGACGGCCCGGCGCGCGGACTCCATGTACGGGGTGTGGAAGGCGCCGGCGACCTGGAGCATCTTCACCGTGGCGGAGGGCGGCGGGGCGGCCACGAGCCGCTCCAGCTCCGCCGTGGGTCCGGCCGCGACGATCTGCCCCGGGCCGTTGAACGTGGCCGCGTACAGGCCCAGTTCGCGGATGCGGCCGAGCACGTCGGACTCCTCGCCGCCGACCACGGCCGCCATCGAGGTGGGTACCTCGGCACAGGCCGCGGCCATCGCCCGGCCACGCACCGCGGCCAGCCGCACGGCGTCGGCGGGGTCGAGCACTCCGGCGTACACCGCCGCGGTCAGCTCCCCCACCGAGTGCCCGGCGGCCACCAGCGGGCCGTCCGGCTCGGCCAGGGTGAGCGCCTCGTGGGCGAGGAGCCCGGCGGCGACCAGCAGCGGCTGGGTGTTCTCGGTACGGGCGATCTCCGCGGCCGGCGCCTTGCCGCCGAGGTGCACGAGGTCCACATCGGCGGCCTCGGACCAGGCGCGCAGCCGCTCGGCGTGCACCGGGTCACGCAGCCAGCCGGCCAGCATGCCCGGGGTCTGGGAGCCCTGCCCCGGTACAACGAATGCGTACATGAGTTCGAATCTCCTTTCGTAGGGGTGTCGTTGACCGGTGCGGGGCCCGGTGTCGGAGGCGGAAAGGTCGGACGGTGGTGAGGAGCGGTGAGGGGCGCCGCCGGCTCAGTTGCGGCCGGTGCTCTTGCGGAAGCGGCGTACGGCCATGAAGGAGAAAGCCGCGAACCAGGCGACGGTGTTGACCACCGCCATCGCGAGGCTGGAGTGCTCACCGCTGAAGGAGTAGCCCTCGGTCAGGCTGTAGCGGGCGAGGGTGGAGACGCCGAACATCGGCGAGTAGCGGGAGATCTCCAGCATGGTGCCGGACAGCGGGATGAAGAGGTTGCCGAGGAAGGCGAGCGCGGTCATGGTCAGACCCGGCATGTGCATCACGGTGTCGGGCTTGAGAGCGAGCCCCAGCGTGATGCCGAGGGCGGCGAAGACGGCCGCGCCGAGCCACGCCACCAGCAGGGACGTCACCCACACCGTGGCCGTGGCCTCCACCCCGGTGAACACACCGAGCACACCCACGACGGCCACCGGCACCGCCGCCATGATCACGGAGGACAGCACCTTGACGAAGAGGTAGCCGGGAGGGGCGAGCGGGCTGAGCGCCATGGTGCGCATCCAGCCGGACGCCTTCTCCACCGAGATGGTGGCCGCCGAGCTGACCGCCGCGGTCGCCGCTCCGTACACGGCGATGCCGGTCATCATCCAGGCCGCGAAGTTGCCGTGCGGGAGGGTGGCGCCGTCGGGTTCGGTACGGAAGAGAGCCAGGTAGAGGACGGCCGGCAACAGCAGCGTGAAGATCGTGGTCTGCCGGTTGAAGCGGCGGCGCAGTTCATAGCCGATGAAGACGGAGTTGACGCCGCTGAACGGCGAGGTCCGCGCCTGTTGGGTGGCTGAGGCGGCGCTCATCGGGTGCCCCCTTCGGTACGGCTGTGGTGGGTGAGGGTCATGAAGGCCTCTTCGAGGCTGCGCGGGGTGACCTCGATGTCGGTGGCGGCCGTCTGCTCGATCAGCAGACGCAGCAGCGCGTCGGAGTCGGTGGTGTCGAAGTGGTACCGGCCGCCGCGCTGGGTGCACGAGCGGACCAGCGGGGACCGCGCGAGGGCGGCGGCGCCCTGCTCGCCGATCCGCGCCGACACGGTGCGCCCGCTGAGAGCGGACCGCACGTCGGACACCGAACCGTCGACGACGACACGACCGCGGTCGATCATCACCACCCGGTCGGCGAACCGGTCCGCTTCCTCCATGTAGTGGGTGGCGAACATGACCGTCATGCCGCGCTCCGTGTCCTCACGGACCGTGGCCCAGAACTCCCGGCGGGCGACGACGTCCATGCCGGCCGTCGGCTCGTCCAGGACCAGCAACTCGGGCCCGGAGAGCAGGGCGAGGGCGAACCGCAGCCGCTGCTGCTCGCCGCCGGAGCACTCCGCGACGCGACGGCCGCGCAGTTGGTCGAGTCCGGCGCGGGCCAGCACCCCGTCGACGTCGGCACCGGGGTGCAGCGAACCGAGCATCCGTACGGTGGCCTCGACGCTCAGATCGGGCAGCAGCCCGCCCGACTGGAGCACCGCGGCGACCTGTCCGGAGCGCACCACCTGCTGGGGCTCACGTCCGAACAGTCGCACCGAGCCCTCGTCGGGCCGCGTCAGCCCGAGCAGCATGTCGATGGTGGTCGTCTTGCCGGCGCCGTTCGGACCGAGGAAGGCCACGATCTCACCCCGCCGGATGCGCAAGTCGATGCCGTCGACGGCGGTGAACCGCTCTCCCTTGGCATCGGTGAACCGCTTCACGACAGAGTCGAGCCGGACGGCATCCGAGGACGTCACCTCCTCGGTCACCTGGCGCGGTCGGGTTTCGATCATCTTCGGGTCCTCACGATCTGGGTGGGGGTGGCCTGGCAGGGGCCACTCTTCCGGGACCGCCTATCCGCCCCTGCCCGCCGGACTATCCGGCCGCTATCGGGATGCGCAGGAGCCTCTGCCGGGACGCGGAGGAGTCCGCGCGACAAGGCGAGCCGCAAGCCGGCGCGGGAGGGGGCCCGCATACGTCGAAGGGCCCCGCAGCTCGCTGCGGGGCCCTTCTGCCTGCGTGGTCCCCCGACGGGACCCGGTGCTATCCCAGGGCGAACTTCTGGGCGGCGGAACCGTTGCAGTCCCAGATCTGGAGCCGGGTGCCGTTGGCGGTGGCGCCGTCGGGCGAGTCGACGCACCGCCCGCTGGTCGGGTTGGACATCGAGCCGTTGGAGTTGGCGACCCAGTTCTGGTAGCCGCCGCCGTTGCAGGTGGCGAGCTGGAGCTTCGTACCCGCGGCGCTGTTGCCGCCGGCGATGTCGAGGCACTTGCCCAGCGTCTGCAGCGTCTGTCCGCTCCAGGTCCACTGCTGGTCCTTGGCGGTGGACTGGCAGTCCCACAGCTGGACGGCGGTACCGTCGCCGCCGTTGTCGTCACCGGCCACGTCCACGCACTTGCCGCCCGGGCCCTTGATGGAGCTGCCGAGGGAGAACTTCTGGGCGGCGGAACCGTTGCAGTCCCAGATCTGGAGCCGGGTGCCGTTGGCGGTGGCGCCGTTCGGCGAGTCGACGCACCGGCCGCTGGTCGGGTTCTTCAGCGAACCGTCGCTCTGCTTCACCCAGGACTGGTAGCCGCCGGTGTTGCAGGTGGCGAGCTGGAGTTGAGTCCCCCCGGCACTGTTGCCGCCCGCGATGTCCAGGCACTTGCCCAGCGTCTGGAGCGTCTGGCCGCTCCACGTCCAGTGCTGGTCCTTGGCCGCCGCCTGGCAGTCCCACAGCTGGACCGCCGCACCGTCGCCGCCGTTGTCGTCACCCGCGACGTCCACGCACTTGCCGCCGGGACCGGTGATCGACTGGCCGGTCACCGAACCGCCGGTGTTGCCACCACCGTTGGAACCGGGGGCCTTGTTGTAGACGGCGACCGAGTCGATGACCAGCTTGCCGCCGGAGACCGTGGCCGCGTTCGGGCCACCGCCGAAGGCGTCGGGGAAACCGCCGCCGATCGCCAGGTCGTAGATGATGTAGAACGGGTGGTCGATCGCATCGGCCCAGGTCGTCGCGTCCACCTGGTTGGCGTAGACCGTGTAGTAGTTGTTGCCGTCGAGGTAGAACCGGACCTGCTCCGGGGACACCGAACGGTCGATCTCCACCGCGTAGTCGTGGAAGCCGGTCTGGCACCCCGAACAGGCGCGCTCACCCGAGGTGATGCCGGTGCCCTCGTTGCACGGCCCGCCCGGACTGACACCGCAGTGGACCGCGCCGAAGACGGAGCTGCGGCCGTTGATGTCCTCCATGATGTCGATCTCGCCTGACTTCGGCCAGGTCACCCCGGACCGCAGCGGCGCACCGAGCATCCAGAACGCGGGCCAGTAGCCGGCTCCGTTGGCGGTGGTGACGTTCGGCTGCTGGAGGACGGACTCCATGCGGACGACTCCGCCGGCCGGAGCACCGAAGCTCGCCGACTGGGTCTCCACCCGCCCGGACGTCCATCCGGCACGCGGATCGGAACCGGAGTGCAGCGCCTGGAGCACCAGATGGCTCTGACCGTCGTAGTAGACGTTCGAGGTGCTGCTGGTCATGGTCTCGATCTCACCGGTACCGAAGTTGCTGCCCGGCCCGGTGTCGTACTTCCACAGCCCCTGGTCGATACCGGTGCCGGACGCGCCGTTGAAGTCGTCGCTCCAGGTGAGGGTGAAGCCCGACGGGGGTGCGGGAACCGCCGCCTCGGCGTTCATCGTCCCGCCGACGGAGACCGCCGCCACCGTGACCGCGGCGACGGAAAGCAGCCTCAGCGCTTTCGTCCACCCGCCGCGCCTCGGTCTTGCAGAGTTCAAGCGCATATGTCCGACCTCCGGGGAAAGGCGTGCCTCCGCGTGTCCGCGCAAGGCAACTCTGCGGAACACCATCAGGTATAGACCTGAGATGTCATGGACACAGCTTGTCGATGGGTTCTGCATTCGACAAGATGCCCGACGCGTCTCCGTCGCGCGCGTTCCCCTTCAAGAGTCGAAGGCGCTCGGGGAGGACGCGGCCCGACCCGGCCAGGTCGTGTCTGAAAGTCCCGCCTGGACTGCCGGCGACTCCCCGGTACGCCGACGGCCCCTCCGGGCGGACCACGAGGGTTCACCCGGAGGGGCCGTACGCACAGCGGTGGCAGCGTCCCGCCGATGGTCCGGCGAGGCCGCGCCGCGGCTACCGCAGGCCGGGCAGGCGCAGCGGCCGGGACCAGTCCGTGGAAGGCGACCAGCCGTCGTGGGAACCGGAGGAGCCCTCGTCGCGGTCGGTGGACCGCAGCCCGACCGTGTAGGTGCGGGTGACCGCGCCGTCCGCCGAGGTCACCCGGACGGTCCGGGTGGTGAACCCGGAGCCGGAGGACGAGAGGACCTTGCTGCCTTCGGTGACCTTCACCTTCGCGCCGGGCTGGGCGGGTACGGCGGTGACGGCCGGGGTCTTCGCGTTCTTCGGCACGTCCACCACGTACGTGGAGACCTCCGGGTCGAACCCGTCGATCGCCACGCCCCCGACGGTGATCGCGCTCGCGTCCGCGACGGCGGCCCTGGTGGCGTCCGCGAAGTTGGTCACGGTGACGGAACCGTCGCCGTTGACGACCACCCGCGCGGCCATGGCGGCGGCGAGGTTGATCCGCTCCCAGCTCTCCTGGTCCTCACCCGTGAGGTCGAGCGGGTAGCCGGAGTCGGTGGCGGTCTGCTCGATGATCTGGGTGCGCTGCTCGGGGTCGAGGTCCGGGAAGGCGGTGGTCAGCAGGGCCGCCGCGTCGGCGGGCGCTCGGAGCGCCTGGCCCGCCTTGCCCACCTGGGAGAATCCGTAGCTCAGTCGGCGCGTGTACACGTCGACCTGCTGCTCCGTGGACAGACCCGCGTACGCGTCACCGGAGCAGGCCGCGAGCGTGGTGCCGTAACCCTCCTTCTCGCAACTCGCGAGCAGCACGTTCTCGATCTCCGCGTGGGCCTCGGTCAGCAGCTTCTCGAACTCGGGGTCCGCCCAGCGGTGGGCCACGGTGGCCTGCGCGCTCATCCGGCCGCCCATGACGTCCAGCGGGTAGTGGAACCCGAGAATGACGCGGTTGTTGCCGTACTCCGAGGTGCGGGCGAGGATCGACGGCGCCAGCTCCGGCAGGAGGGTGGCGAGGACGGTCCCGGCCTCGTAGCCGCCGTAGGTGTGGCCGCTGGGGTAGGAGCCGCTGGTGGAGAGGCCGCTGTACGAGCCGTCCTGCGACTCGTAGATGTCGCCGCCGTCGCCGACGAACCCGAGCCGGACGTACGGGCGCTGGTAGGCGTACAGGTTCTTCACCGTGTCGACCTCGTCGAGCCCGGCCGAGACGCGGCCGAACAGGGCGCTGGTCTTGGGCAGTCGGCCGCCGTCCAGGGCGTCGGTGTAGAGCGCGCCGAGCCGTGAGCCGAGGCCGTCGGCCATGGTGACGGTGGCGCTGTGCGTCGCGTCGACCTCGGCCCGGTCCACCTCCTTCTGGGTCGCCGCGTTGTTGATGGCGACGGCGATCGTGTCGTTCTCGGCGGTCGGCGAGGTGCCGGAGGGCACCTTCGCGTTGGCGCCGCGGGTGGTGGCGGGAAGGTCGGCGAAACCGGCCAGCAGGTCGTGGAAGTAGTCGGTGCCGTCATCGGCGGCCGGCCACTCGTCGGACGGGTAGCTCGCGTCGAGCGTGTCGGCCGGGAAGGCGGACGGCTCGTACGAGGTGACCGGGGCCGCCGCGACGGAGGAACCCGCCTCCTCGGAGGTTCCGGCCAGGGTCACGGCGGTCACCGTGGCGGTGTTCGCCTTCGCCTTGCCGGTGGTGGTGAGCAGCGCGGTGTCCGCCGTGGCGGCGACGTGCGCGGTGGTGCCGTCGCCGAGGACGACGGTGTAGCCGACGATCGGGAACCCGCCGTCGAAGGCGGACTGCCAGGTCACCCGGACGTGCTTGCCGTGGGTGACCACGCCGGTCACCACCGGCTTCTGCGGCTTGCCGCCGGCGGTCACCACGGGCGCCGTGGCGGCGCTCGGGCGGGAGGTGCCGTACGTGTTCACGGCGCTGACCCGCGCGGTGTACGAGCGGCCGGAGCGCAGCCCGCTGAAGGTGGTGCTCCGGCTGTCCGGGTCCGCGATCCGGACCTGGTGGCCGTCGTCGAGGGTGACGGTCCAGCCGGTGACGGGCGAGCCGCCGGTGTCGGCGGGGGCGGACCAGGCGACGGTCACGCTGCTGCCGGAGGAGGTCGCCGACACCGCTTCGGGTGCGGTGGGCGCCGACTTGGGCTTGGTGGCGAGCGCCGAGACGGCGTGCCGGAGGGCGTCGTACCGTGCGGTGAGCACCGCGTCCGTGGACGTGGCGTCGGCCGTGGCCGTCCTCGCCGCGGTGAGCGCGGTGGTGAACGCCGTCCAGGAGGCCTCCGTGTAGCGGGTGTTCTCCAGGGCCGAGGCGGTCTCGACCAGGTCCTCCAGGGTGAGGCGCGGCAGCGGGACCAGTTGGCCGGCGGCGAGGGTGAGGCTGCGGGTGCGGGTGTCGACTTCGAGCTGGCTCGCGTCCTCGGCGTCGACGAGGGCGCGTGCGGCGTCGAGTTCACGCCGGTACACCCCGAAGTCGATCGCGTCGTAGCGGTCGGCCTGGCCGGTGAGTCCCTCGTACCGCTCGATCGCCTTGCGGAGCGCGGACGGGTCCGTGGCGGCGGGAGCTTCGACGTGGTCGAAGGTGAGCCGGCCGATGTTCGCCACGTACGGGTGTGCCGCGTCCGCGGTGGTCACCAGGCGCAGGTGGAGGCCGTGGGTGCCGGTGATCCCCTGGGGCAGCGTCAGGCTCGTCGTACCGCCGGACGACCAGGCGCTTCCCGTGACGGGCAGCGGGACGGTGGCGTACGGGGTGCCGGGGGCGGCGGGATCGAAGGTGTCCAAGTAGATCTGGATGGCCGAACCGGTGCCGCAGCGGGCGGAGTTGTTGGCGTACGTGACGGTGACGGTGTTCTTCGTGGAGGCGCCGAACCCGACGTCCCCGTAGTCGAGCCAGGCGCCGTCGTAGCTGCCGCCGAGGTCCGTGGCCGACCCCGCGCCGCTCCAGCCGGCCGGCTCGCTCTTGAGGCCGCCGCCGCTGTTCGAGCGGAAGGCGGTGGCGTCGATCGCGACGGGGGCGGAGGTGTCCTGCGTCAGGGTCAGCGCGTAGACGTTGGCCACGTAGGGCAGGGCGGAGGTCTGCGTGCTGGAGGCGAAGACCGCGTACACGTCCTGGTCGCCCTTGAAGACGGCCGGGTCGAGGCGGGCGGTCGTGGTGCCGATGGTGCCCCAGCCCGAACCGGTGGCTGCGAGGGGGACGTCGACGGCCGTCGGACCGTCCTTCGAGCCGAGGCGCAGCTCGATGTGCGAGTCCGGCGCCGAGCGCGTCTGCGGCTTGTCGTAGCGGACGGTGAGGGTGTCGGCCCCGTCGTGGAGCGCGGTGCCCTTCCACTCGGCCCAGGCGCCGTCCGTGACGTTCTCGAAGATGCCGGACGAGGTCTTGAGCGGGAGCGAACCGCCGCCGGTGGAGCCGGCGTTCACCGCGGTCAGCGTGGCGAGCGTGGTCGACTCGGACGCCGAGACCGCGTACGGCGAGAACTGGTACCAGTCGAAGTTCGACACCCACTGCTGTCCCGCCGGGGCGTGGAACACGAAGGTCGCGCTCTTCGCCGCCAGCAGGGCGTCCGGGTCGGTGACGGTCGCCTGGACGGTGTTCCAGTACTGCCAGCCGCCGGTTCCGGGGAGCTGGGCGGTGGCGACGACCGGGCCGTCCGCTCCGCCCGCGTGGACGTCCACGCTGCTCGCCTTGGCGTTGGTGGCCTGGGAGTTGGCGTAGCGCACCGAGACGCTGTGCGGGGCGACACCGCCGAAGTCCAGCTTGGCGAACCGCTCCCACGAGCCCTCGGTGACCCCGCCGAGGTTGCCGTCCGAGTTGTTGCGCTCGCTGGTGAGGTTCGGGCCCTGCTTCTCGTCGGGGCTCTCGGCCTGGAGGACGGCGTATCCGCCCTCGTCGATGGTGAGGGTGTCGGCGGCGGACCGCAGCGCGTCCTCGGCGGCCATGAGCGTGCCGGTCGGGGAGGCGGAGTCCGCGAGGACGGTCCGGGCGCGCTCCAGCGCCGACCGGAAGAGGTTCCAGGAGCCGTCCGAGTAGTTCCCGGCGCGCACCACGGACGCCTGGTCGACGAGTGTGCCCAGGCTCGTGCGGTGCACCGCCGCGGCGGAGACGGTGAGCGGGTCGGTCGGGGAGATCCCGGTGCCGCGCACCGTGGACGCCTTCACGCCGTGCGCGAAGGCCGCGTCCTGGAAGGTGATGCCGAGCCGCGCGTCGACCTCCGTGGTGCCCTTGAGGGAGAGCGTCGCGGTGTGCGCGTCGGTGACCCGGAGGTCGGCGGTGACGCCACCCGGCAGGCCGGTGACGGTCGCCGCCCCGTTCTTGGTCAGGCTGGTGCCCTTGCGGTCGGTGAACGCGGCCGGTCCCGAGAGGGTGAGCCGCACGCTTCCGTCGACGGTGCCGTCGGCCTTGGTCGCGAGGGTGGCCGGGGCGGCGTGGACGGTGGTGTCGCCCTTGCCCGGGGCCGTACCGGCACCGGTGTCACCGGCGTCGGTGTCCAGCGAGTACGCGGGCTCGGTGTCGGTGCCCCACTTCGAGGGCTTGGCGCCCATGGTGAAGTCGAGGGTGCCGCCCGCGATGATCTGCGAGTAGTCCAGCCAGGTGTTGTCGAACTTCTTGCCGTTGAGCTTGGCGCTCTGCACGTAGTAGGCGCTCGGCGAGACGCCGTTCGCCTTCACGGTGAACTCGGCGCCGTTGGCGTAGCGGATCGTCGTCGAGTCGAAGAACGGGCTGCCGATCTGGAACTGGCTGGACCCGGCGGTGACCGGGAACAGGCCGAGCGCGGCGCCGACGAACATGGTCGACATGGTGCCCGCGTCGTTGTCCATGGTCGGCAGGAAGCCGTGCGGCGAGAGCTTGTAGACCTGGGTCTTCACCGGCGGGGTGAACTGGCCGCCACCGCTGGGGGCTTCGTTGGTGGAGCCGGTCGCGATGTACCGGTTCCAGGTGGTGCCGGTGTAGATGGAGCGCACCCACTTCTGCGTCAGGCTCGGCTCGCCGACGTAGTTGAAGAGGTACGGGGCCTGCAGGTCGATCTCGTTCGCGTTGGAGTGCAGCATGGTCGAGCCGTCGTCGACGCCGGAGTCCTCGCCGAACATGTGCTCGACGGCGGCCTTGCCGGCCTTGTCGCCGCCCATGGCGTCGATGAGGCCGCCCATGTCGTAGGCGTCGTACCAGTGGTACTGCCAGAGCGTGCCCTGGTAGAGACCGGCCTCCTCGAACTTCTCGTAGTCGGCTGCCTGCCAGTCGCCGCTCGCGGCGCGCGGGGTGAGCAGACCGACCTGGGTGCCGTCCGGGGCCTTCCAGGCACCGGACTTCACGAGGTTGTCGATCGCCATGGTGGACTGCTCGCGCAGCTTCACCGCGTCGTCCGTCTTGCCGAGCGCGCCCGCGATGACCGAGAGCGCCCACTGGTCGTAGCCGCGCTGGACGGTCGTACCGGGGTCACCGGTGACGTACCCCTGCCGCAGCTGCGCGCCGGTGTAGTACCCGGCGTACGCCGTCAGCGCCGGGTAGGCCTCGTCGAGCCGGTCGAAGTTCTTGAACCCCTTCGACAGGGCGTCGGCGACCAGCACCGCCGAGCGCTCCCAGCGCACGGTCGGCACCGAGTGGGTGAGGCTGCCGAGGCTCTTGCCGGTGGCGCGGGTGTCGGCGAAAAGCTCGATGAGCGACTGCACCATGTCCCGGTAGGTGGCCGGGTCGATGTACGCCTCGACGGAGTACTTGCGGAAGTCGTCCCAGGTGGACCAGCCGTCGTAGTACGTGAAGCCGTTGGCCTGGTGCACCGCGCCGTCCGCGCCCCGGTACGTGCCGCTGGTGCTGGTGGCGTTCACCGGAGCCGCGTACATGCGGTACAGGTGGGTGTAGAACTCCTTGGTCAGCGTCGACCCGGGGTCCGACTTCTCCGTGGCCTTCACGGCGACCGCGCCGAGCGCGGTGTTCCACTCGGCCTTCGTCCGCTCGCGCGCCTGGTCGAAGGTGAGCCCGCCGACCTCTGCCGCCTGGTCGGTCGCGGCCTGTTCGGCGCTGATCGGGGAGAGGGTGACCCGCAGTTCGATGTCGTCCCCGTCGGACGCGTCGAACCCGAGCACGGCACCGGTGTCGACACCGTCCCGCGAGGTCGCGTCGCTCAGCTTGCCGTCGCTGCCCCAGCTCTTCAGCGAGGTCACCGGGACGTTGGTGGTGGCGTGGTAATACAGCTGGTACGAGGCGCCGTTGAACGATCCCGCGATGAGACCGTCGATCGAGGTCGTCCCGTCCGGGAGCGTCGTCGCCTTCAGGGTCGAGCGGGTCCGGCTGGTGAAGTTGTTCGCGAGGTCGAGGACCAGCTCGGGCTGCGACCCGGCGGGGAAGCTGTACCGCTCCAGCGCGGTGCGCGTCGTCGCGGCCATCTCGGCCCGGATGGTGCCCGGGTCCTCCTTGACGGCCGACCCGGTACCGGAGAGGGCGCCGAGGCCCACCGTGTACGAGCCGGGGCTCGCGGACTCGTCGTCGTGGCTGTACGCGTGGGCGTACGTGCTGGTGGCGGGCCGGCTGTCGTACCGCACCGAGGTCGGGACGACGAGCAGGTCGCCGCCGCCGCCCGAGCCGCCGACCCCGTCGAGGTTGGTCGCCGTGAACCCGGCGATGTGGTCCTCGTCGTAGTCGTACCCGGGGTGATTGCGGTTCGGCGTGGTCAACGGATTGACCTTGGCCAGGCCGTGGGGCGCCTGCGCGCCCGGCAGGTCGTTGCCGTCGTCGCCGGCGGTCGACACGAACGGGTCGACGAGCGCGGTCCAGTCGGTGCCGGACGCGCCGGTGGACGTCGTCGCGCCGGGCGACGCGAAGGCCACGCCGCCACCCGCCAGTGCGGCGGCGCCGAGCGCCCCGGTGAGCAGGACGGCGACCGCCGCGCGCAACGGGCGGCGGCGGCCGGGGGACGTACCCGGAGGTGTCTTGGGGGGTACGGGGGGATGGGATCTGGTGGACACGGGACCTCTCAGGCGTCGCACACTGCGTCGCACGGTTCGGTCTCACCAGAAGACAACGTTGTCAGCCCACGACACCGGGCGTGCAACCCAGAAACAGCAGGACGGAAGTGAACACCGCGATCATCCCTGCCGTGTTCACGAACCGTCCACCATCAGACACGGAGAAAACGTACGAGGGGCAAACAAATTTCGCCCGGGAGGTGGCCGTGACGGGCGCGCGGACGATCCCGCTCCCGAAGAGGCCCGGTGCGGCTCCCCTCGGCGCTGCCCGCCCGGTGCGGTTCCGTGCGGCGGACGGGGCCGGCCGGTCCGCACACCGGAGAAAACTCATGACGCGCACCCGACCGGCTCGATACGGTGAGGATCTTTCGAGTCGGGCGGAACACGGGGGTAGGGCGCCATGACGCAGGAGCCGGGCGGAGTCGGTCCGCAGTCGGGCGGGACCGGTCCCACGCCGGGTGGAGTCGGTCCCACGCCGAGCGGAGGTGGTACCACGGCGGGCGGGCTCGGGCCACGACCGGGCGGTACCGGCGCACATCCACCGATGCCGCCCCAGCCGCCGCGCCTCGCGACGCCGGAGCCTCCGCAGCCCCCTCACGGGGCGCCGAGGTGGTCGTGGTGGGTCGTGGGCATCCTGGTGCCCGTGCTCGGTCTGGTCGTCACCCTGATCGTGGGGACCAGCGGCAACTCCTCGCGCGGCGTGCTCGCTCCGCCGTCGGCGACGGCCGGGGACCCGACCGCGCCCGGGGCGCCGGCCGCTACCGGGGTCCCGGAGAGCGCCGCTCCGGACGAGACCCCCGCCGACGACGAGGTCACCTCGTCGTCCCCCTCGCCGTCCCCCTCCGGGACCTCGACGAAGGTCATCAAGCGGGGGGACTTCACGCTCACCGAGGGGAGCAGCGCCGACCTCGAACACGGCGCGGTCGGTACGTCGGTGCCCAACCCCGACATGGCGTGGAGCGGCGGCGAGTCGTTCTCGCCCCTGAACGGCCGCGTGGCCGACAGCCCCAGGGGCGCCACTCCCGGCGACTGCGCACACGTGCTGACCACGTTCCCCCATGCCACCGGTGAGATGAACACCGGCGAGGAGGGGGCGTGGTTCTGCTTGCCGACCAGCGCGAACCATCTGGCCGCCGTCGAGTGGCTGGGCAGTGGGGACGGCGGCATGCGGTTCCACTTCATCGTCTGGGACACCCCCGCGCCGTCCGACGACCAGTGACGAGCAGGGCCGTCCGGCCCCGACTCCGCGTCATCTGCCGTCGTCCTCGGCACGCGTGTGGGCGACCAGGGCGTTGGCGTGGCCGTGCCCCAGACCGTGGGCGGTCTTGAGCCAGGCGACCAGCTCCCCGTGCTTCGTCAGCGGCGAGGAGCGGATCAGCTCCTTCCATTCCGCCACCGGGCGTCCGTACGTCTTCTCGATCGAGGGAAAGTAACTCGCGGGGCCTTTCACGGAGTTCGTCATGGCTGGTGGACTCGCCCGGCGGCCGGAACTCATCGGCCGTTGGGAGTGAGCCACCTCACCGATGCGGGTGGGGTGCGGTACGGGGCGAGCCCTCGTACCGCACCCGTGCTCCGGGAAAGCTCCGGGAGAGCTCTTACTGTCCGGCCGCGTTGAGCAGGTCGAGGACGCTCTGCTGGCAGCCGTAGTCGCTGGTGCCGGTGCCTCCGTTCCAGTGCGGGCCGTACTGGTCGAGGGCGTTGCGGTCCTTGGCGTAGGCCGCGTCGGCCCAGCGGTCGAGGGTCGCCGCGTACGGGTGGTCGGTGAGCTGGGCGTCGAGCCTGCCGAGGCCGCGCACGTACGCACCCTTGAAGGACGGGCCGTCGCCGGAGCACTCGTCGCCCTCGCCGGGCTCCCGCAGCACCCCGTCGGTCTGGAGCCGGACGGTGGACGCACCGGCGAGCGTGCGGGCGGTGGTCAGCAGGGTGGAGTCGCCGGTGGCCCGGTACAGCTCGGTGAGCCCGCCGAGGACCACGCCCTGGTTGTAGGTCCAGGTGGGCTGGCCGTTGTTGGCGCAGGCGTCGGTGAGCCCGTCGTTGATCATGTGATCGCCGTTGATCATTCCGCTGCCCCGGAACCACGACCACTCGGCCTTCGCCCGGCCGAGGTAGACGGTGTCACCCGCGATGCGGTTGTGCAGCGCCGCGTTGAGCTGGAGGAAGAGCTCGTTGGTGATGGCGTTCTTGTACGTCATCGTCCGGTTCCACAGCACCCCGCCGCCGCAGGTCCCGTTCCAGTAGGCCTGCATGTGATCGGCGTCGGCGCGGGCGGTGTTGAGGTACCGGCTGTCGCCCGTGGCGTCGTAGGCGGCCACCCAGGCCAGGCCCCACCAGCCGGTGTCGTCCAGGTAGTCGTTGCGGAAGCTGCCACCCTGCGCGTTGACGTTCTTGTCGTACGTGGAGGCGATGGCGTACCGGTAGCTCGGCATGCCGCTGAGGCGCGCGTTGTCGAGCACGGCGGTGAGCGCGTTGGCCGCCGTCCACCAGCCGTTGCCGCCGAAGAGGCCGGTGCCCCGGTCGTACGACATCATCAGCGCGGTCGCGGCGGCGGTGGAGCGGCTCCAGGCGTTCCAGTTCACCCGCGCCCAGCCGGTGCAGGTGATCTCGGGGCGGTCCCCCGCCTTGCCGCAGGCGCGCAGGGCGCCGACACCGGCGGTGCTCCAGTCGTCGACGTTGTACATCTGGGTGCGCCAGCCGCTCGAACCGGCGGGCACGGTCGTGTCGCCCAGCTTGCTCCCCGCGCTCCAGGTCCGGCCGCCGTCGAAGGAGCGGTCGATCCAGACCTCGTCCCCGGCCGATCCGCCCTCGATCGAGGCCCAGCCCATGACATCGTTGTCCGAGAGATGCAGCCGGACAGTTCGGCCGTAGAGGGTGCTGCTCACCGGAACCCGGTCGGAGGTGGCGGTGGCGGGGTCGCGGGCATCGCACTGCTTGTTGCAGAGACCGGCCTCGGCGGCGGCCTGGGCGGGGGAAGCCGCCACCGGGAGGGCGGTGAGCAGCAGGCTCGCGAAGAGCGCGAGGACGGCAGGGCGCCGGCCTCTACGGGTGGAGGGCATGCGGCAACTCCTAGCGGGTGGGGGGAACGTGCCGACCCGACAAGCCGACCTGATTTATCAGGTCCATGTCAATACATGCGACGCGTCGCCCTGGTACCGCCCGCCCGGCCAACGGGCTGCGGGAGACGGGATGCGGGATGCGGGATGCGGGATGCGGGATGTACCCGATGCCCGCACCCGCACCCGCGTCCGCGCCCGATGCGCGCGCCCGCACCCCGCCCGCCGGCGCCGGTGCCGGCTCTCGCGTCACACCTCCAGGTGCCCCAGCACCGTGCGTACCGCCCGCCGGACCGCCCGGCGCGCCGAGTCCGTGTGGTCGACCGCCTCGAAGCCGTGCCGCGCACCCGGGACGGGGATCACCTCCAGCCGGAGGTCCGTCCCCTTGGCGGCGAGCAGGAACTCCTCGACGGTGGCGTCGATCTCCGTCCGTTCCTTCTCCACCCGGCTCAGCACGAAGGGCAGTGCACCAGCCGCCCCGACGACGTCCGCAGGCCTGAACCTCCCGTCGATCCGAGGCCAGTTGGCGAGCGGCGCCAGCATCGGATAGGTGGCCGCGACGCAGCGCAGGAACAAAGGGGGCGCCGCGAGCCAGTCGGCGCTGAGCAGCGATCCGGCGGAGAAGAACCAGAGGGCGACCCGTTCCCCGTCGACGCGCGGATCGGCGCGGACCCGCTCGACCGCCGCCGCGAGGTCCTCGGCCGCCGCCGGGTAGTCGCCGAGGCCGTGCAGGCGGTGGTCCAGGACGGCCCCGACCGCGCCCAGGCTCGCCACGTACCGCCCGTACCCGACGAAGGAAGGCCAGTCGCGGGGTGTGGGCCGCGCGTCGGGGTCGACCGGGCCGCCCGGCACGAACAGGACGGCGGGGCGCGGGGTTTCGGCGTCCGGGTAGTAGAGGTCGACGCGGCCGTCCCGCTCCCGTCCGCGCTCGGGCACGTCCAGCAGGAACGGCCCCAGGTGTACGGGCGACCCCGCCCGTGCTCCGATCCGGTGCCCCTCCCCGGCCACCGCACGCCGCAGCAGGTCGGCGACCTCGGCGGGAGCGGAGAGCATCGGCCAGTGCCCGGTCGGGATTTCGACGAGAGCGACCTCGGGACGGGTGAGCGTGCGCACGCGCGGTTCGCCCATGGAGACGAGGGACTCGACCAGATCCAGGGTCGATCCGTTGCCCGAGGCCAGCACGCCCGTGTAGGGGATGCCCTGTGCGGCGCCGGTCCGTGGCAGCGGCTGCACGAGGGAGTCCGCCGGGTGCGGGACCGCCCGCCGCGCCAGCAGCTCCAGGTCCTCGGCGGACAGATCGGCCGACCCGGCCCGCTGCCGCCACTCCTCGGCCGAGGGCGGCCGGACCACCCGCGCCCCCGGCCCGTCCGAGGGATCGGCCGACAGCGACACGGCCAGCTCCCTGACCGCCGGGTCGGGCTCGATGGCGAGGGCCGGTTCGCCGTCCTGTGGCAGGCCGGCGTCCAGGTTGACGATCCGGGAGACCCGGTCCGGACGGCAGGCCGCAGCGCCCAGCACGGGCAGGATGCCGTAGTCGTGGCCGACGAGGACCACCTCGGTCTCCGCCGCGTCCACCCCGTCGATGATCCGCACCAGATCCTCGATGTGCGTGGTGAGGTCCGGTGTCGTGCCGGCCGGGTCCGCGGCCTCCCCGAGGCCGGTGAGGGTGACCGGGTGGACCGTCTCCCCCACCCCTTCCAGGAGTTTTGCCACCCGGTCCCAGATCCACCCTCCGGTGAACGTGCCCGGCACCAACAGGAAAGCCGTCATGAGCTGCCTCCGCCTCCTCGCCTCGTCGTGTGGCCCGGACGGATACGACGAACGCCCGGCCAGTGCTGCCTACCCCGTTCGCACAGGAGTTCCCCACCCGTCGACGGCACCCGCGCGCCTCAGACCGGGTGGCGCTCGGTGATCCGGCCGACCGCGTCGGCCAGCAGGTACCCGCTCTTCCCGTGCCCGGAGACCGTCACCCGGACGACCGGTGCGGGGCCGGCGCCCTCGGTCGTGATGTCGACGCGCCAGCTCTCGGGGGTGTCGACGCCGAGCCCGGTGCGCGCGGTGTCCACGAGCCCGGGAAGCAGTTCGTAGGGGAGGGCGCGCAGGCTCATCGGGAAGCCCGCGTCGGCGGAGAAGCCCTTGCTGCCCACGGCCGACATCACCTTCTCCTCGATGGTGACTCGGGTGCCCATCTCCGTCCCCATGCCCGTGACCAGGGTGTTCGCGAGGCGGCGCATCTCTCCGGTGCGCAGGGTCGAGGCGGAGGAGGCGGAACCGGTGACGGTGGTGACGGTCGTGGAACCGGACCGTGAGCCGGAACCGGGTCCCGGGACCACCGGTCCGGCAGCCCCGGGGGCGGGCGGCTCGTCCCCGTAGCGGCTTTCCAGCTCGCTCCAGTAGGGGTGGAGGACGAGGAGCACCCCCGCCACCACACCGAGCAGCACCGCCGAGCAGGCGCAGCCCGCCTTGGTCTCCTTCACCCGGGTGCGCTCGGGCGCGGTGCCGACCTGCTCCCGAGCCGCCCTGCGCGCCCACTCGTCCGTCGGCCGCCTGTCCAGCTCCACCTGCCAGGGTTCGCCCTCGTCGTAGGTCACCACGACCGTGCGGCCCTCGGGCCAGTCGGCCAGATCGACCAGGTTGACCGGCTCGCTGATGATCACTCGGTACGCGGGGGCGTCGTCCGGCGCCACCGTGAGGTCGAACCGGACCGGCACGTCGGCGAACTCGCCGTGTGTGACCCACCGGTTCTCGATCCGGGCGAGCGCGATCCGGGGCGCGGGACGGCCCCGGCGCCGCCGTCGTACCCGCGCGGGGACCGCCACCAGCAGGACGGCCACCAGCATTCCGCCGAGACTCCGGCAGAAAAGTGTCACGTCCGTGAGCAGCACCCCGACCACCAGCGCCGTCAGCGTGCCCGCGGCCAGAGCACTCGGCACGAGGACGGCCACCAGGGCGACGAGTCTGTCGGCCGCCGACGAACCGGCCGGACGTTCGGACGTGTCCCCCGTCGTCACCATGGCCGCGATTGTCCACGCCCCGGGTGACCACCGGAAGAAGAACAGCACAACCCTGGCCGGCCGTCGTACCGGCGTCCGGGTGAAACCGCGTTCCCGCGTGCCCACGTGTCCGGACGCCGCAGGGCCGGGTCGGCATCGTGGCCTGCGCCCCGCTCGCTCCGCCCGTCCCGATGGAGGACTCCATGCTCGGCACCGACTTCCGTACCGGATCACCCAACTGGCTGGACCTCGGCAGCCCCGACGTCCGGGCCGCCACCGCGTTCTACCGCGCCGTCTTCGGCTGGGAGTTCGTCTCCGCCGGTCCCGAGACGGGCGGGTACGGCTTCTTCCAGGCCGACGGGAAGACCGCCGCCGCCATCGGCCCGCTCACCGAGGAAGGCGCCCACTCCGCCTGGACGGTCCACTTCAAGACGGACGACATCCACGCCACCGTCCAGGCGGTCAGGGACGGCGGCGGTACGGTCCGGGCCGAGCCCATGGACGTCATGGGCGAGGGGACGCTCGCCCAGGTCACCGACGCGCAGGGCGCCGACTTCGCGCTCTGGCAGCCCGGACGGACGGCCGGACTGGAGCTCGCCTCCGCCCCCGGCAGCCTGATCTGGGTGGAGCTGCACGTCCCCGATCCGGTCGCGGACATCGCCTTCTACCAGGGGCTGTTCGGCTGGCGCACCCAGGAGATGCCGGTGCCCGGGATGACGTACCGGGTGTTGAGCACCGAGGACGGCGACCTCCAGGACACCACCTTCGGCGGAGCGGCTCCGGCGGACGACAGCAGCGGCGGCGAGCAGTCCCGCTGGGTGCCCTACTTCCACGTGACGGACGTCGACGCGACCGTCGAGGCGACCCGCTCCCACGGCGGAACCGTGCTGATGCCGGCCGCCGACATGTCCGACGTCGGCCGGATGGCCTGGCTCGCGGACCCCTTCGGCGCCGTGTTCGCGCTGCTGAGGCCCGACCCCCGGATGTGAGACTCCGTCCGGCTCCTGTCCGGAACCCCCCGAAGGGGCCCGGCCGATTACGGCGGCAGGATGGGAAGGGGCCAAGTGAGCACCGGAACCGCGGAAGCCATTCAGAGCGAAGCGATCGCCGACTCGAACGCGTCCGCCTCAGGGGCGATGAGAATCGCCCTCTCGGACCAATCCGCAGGAAGGTGACGGCGCTCGTCCTCGTGGAAGATCAGTACGGCACCATCCGTCACGATCGACGCCCCGAGGGCCGCCGCCAGCCGGACGAGTACGCCGCTCATCGCGCCGCCGGAGAAGTGCGTCGCCGTCACGCATCGCATCGCGCCGCCGTCGTCGGACGCGTGGTCGAGGTCCGCCCCGCCCCCGTCTTCCGCCCGGAGTCGGGAGAACGCCTCGTCCGAGGAGCCCTCCCACCGGTATGGCTCCGTCATCCGACGGAGCCGTACGGCGTCCAAGTCCGCGAGCTCCCCGTCCACGAACCGGAGAAGGCAGATGCTGTAGCTCATGGGGGCAGTCTGTCGTCCGGGGCTCCGACGAACGGACCCGGGCAGTGTCCGGCACCGCGGCAGCCCCGGTGGGCGGCGCCGGGGCGGTCCGCCGCGAGGCGCTGGAACGGCCTTGCGGCGCGGCGAGCCGGATGTCGTGGCGGCGCGGCGCGGTGCCGCGTCGGGCGTCGCGCGCCCACGTCAGCACGCGGGGGCGCCTCAGTCGTCCCCGCCCTCCAGCTCGCCCTCCGTCTCCAGGAAGACCTGGCGCAGCGCTTCGAGGACGGCCGGGTCGGGCTTCGCCCACATTCCGCGCGACTCGGCCTCCAGCAGGCGTTCGGCGATCCCGTGCAGCGCCCAGGGGTTGGCCTGCTGGAGGAACTCCCGGTTCTCCGGGTCGAGTACGTAGGTCTGGGTGAGCTTGTCGTACATCCAGTCGGCGACGACCCCGGTGGTGGCGTCGTAGCCGAACAAGTAATCCACGGTGGCGGCGAGTTCGAAGGCGCCCTTGTAGCCGTGGCGGCGCATCGCCTCGATCCAGCGGGGGTTGACCACGCGGGCGCGGAAGACGCGCGAGGTCTCCTCGACCAGGGTGCGGGTGCGGACGGTCTCGGGGCGGGTGGAGTCGCCGATGTACGCCTCGGGGGCGGTGCCCTTCAGCGCGCGCACGGCGGCCACCATGCCGCCGTGGTACTGGAAGTAGTCGTCCGAGTCCGCGATGTCGTGCTCGCGGGTGTCGGTGTTCTTCGCGGCGACCTCGATGCGCTTGTACGCGGTCTCCATCTCCTCGCGGGCCGGGCGCCCGTCGAGCTCACGGCCGTAGGCGTAGCCGCCCCACACCGTGTAGACCTCGGCGAGGTCGGCGTCGGTGCGCCAGTCGCGGGAGTCGATGAGCTGGAGGAGACCGGCGCCGTACGTCCCCGGGCGCGAGCCGAAGATCCGGGTGGTGGCCCGGCGTTCGTCGCCGTGCTCGGCGAGGTCGGCCTGCGTGTGGGCGCGTACGAAGTTCCGGTCGGCCGGCTCGTCGAGCGAGGCGGCGAGCCGTACGGCGTCGTCCAGCAGCCCGACCGTGTGCGGGAAGGCGTCCCGGAAGAAGCCGGAGATGCGCAGCGTCACGTCGATGCGCGGGCGGCCGAGCTCCTCGTACGGGATCGGCTCCAGGCCGGTCACGCGGCGCGAGGCGTCGTCCCAGACCGGGCGGACGCCGAGCAGCGCGAACGCCTCGGCGATGTCGTCGCCCGCCGTGCGCATCGCGCTGGTGCCCCAGAGCGAGAGGCCGACGGAGGAGGGCCAGTCGCCGTTGTCGGTGCGGTAGCGGGTCAGCAGCGAGTCGGCGAGCGCCTGGCCGGTCTCCCAGGCGAGCTTGGAGGGCACGGCCTTCGGGTCGACGGAGTAGAAGTTGCGGCCGGTCGGGAGGACGTTGACGAGCCCGCGCAGGGGGGAGCCGGAGGGCCCGGCGGGCACGAAGCCGCCGTTCAACGCGTGGACGGTGTGGTCGAGTTCGTCGGTGGTGGCGGCGAGTCGCGGCACCACCTCGGTGGCCGCGAAGGTCAGGATGTCGGCGACTGCCGTGGGCAGCCCGGCCGCGACCCCGGCGACGGCGGACGGGTTCCAGCCGGCGTCCTCCATCGCCTGGACCAGGGCGCGGGCCTGCTCCTCGATCTCGTCGGCGGCGGTACGGGTGGCCGCCGACTCGTCCAGGCCGAGCGCCTCGCGCAGACCGGGGAGGGATGCCGTACCGCCCCAGATCTGCCGGGCGCGCAGCACCGCGAGGACGAGGTTGACCCGGTCGTTCCCGGCCGGCGGGTTGCCCAGCACGTGCAGGCCGTCGCGGATCTGGACGTCCTTGATCTCACAGAGCCAGCCGTCGAGATGCATGATGAACTCGTCGAAGCCCTCGTCCTCGGGGCGGTCGTCGAGTCCGAGGTCGTGGTCGAGCTTCGCCGCCTGGATGAGGGTCCAGATCTGGGCGCGGATCGCGGGCAGTTTCGCCGGGTCCATCGCGGCGATCTGCGCGTGCTCGTCAAGGAGTTGCTCCAGGCGCGCGATGTCGCCGTAGCTGTCGGCACGGGCCATCGGCGGCACCAGGTGGTCCACCAGGGTGGCGTGCACCCGGCGCTTGGCCTGGGTGCCCTCGCCCGGGTCGTTGACGAGGAACGGGTAGACCAGCGGCAGATCGCCGAGGGCCGCGTCCGGTCCGCAGGCCGCGGAGAGCCCGGCGTTCTTGCCCGGCAGCCACTCCAGGTTGCCGTGCTTGCCGAGGTGGATCATCGCGTCGGCGCCGAAGCCGCCGTCCTCGGCGGACGCGGCGATCCAGCGGTAGGCGGCCAGGTAGTGGTGCGAGGGCGGCAGGTCGGGATCGTGGTAGATCGCGATCGGGTTCTCGCCGAAGCCGCGCGGCGGCTGGATGAGGATCAGCAGATTGCCGCGCCGCAGCGCCGCGAGGACGATGTCGCCCTCCGGGTTCGCCGAACGGTCCACGAACATCTCGCCCGGCGCCGGTCCCCAGTGCTCCTCCACCGACGCGCGCAGCTCGGCGGGGAGGCCGGCGTACCAGCGGCGGTAGTCGGCCGCCGGGATACGGACCGGGTTCGCGGCCAACTGCTCCTCGGTCAGCCACTCCTGGTCGTGACCGCCCGCCTCGATCAGCGCGTAGATCAGTTCGTCGCCGTCACCGGAGACCAGCCCCGGGATCTCCGCTTCGGGCCCGAAGTCGTATCCCTCGGCGCGCAGCCGGCGCAGCAGGGCGACGGCGCTCGCGGGGGTGTCCAGGCCGACCGCGTTGCCGATGCGGGAGTGCTTGGTCGGGTACGCGGAGAGCACCAGGGCGATCCGCTTACCGGCGTTCGGGATGTGCCGCAGGCGGGCGTGGCGGACGGCGATCCCGGCGACCCGGGCGGCCCGCTCGGCGTCGGGGACGTACGCCGGCAGGCCGTCCGCGTCGATCTCCTTGAAGGAGAACGGCACCGTGATCAGGCGCCCGTCGAACTCCGGCACCGCGATCTGGGTGGCCGCGTCCAGCGGGGAGACGCCCTCGTCGTTCTCCTCCCAGGCGCTGCGCGAGCCGGTCAGGCAGAGCGCCTGGAGGATCGGTACGTCGAGCCCGGTCAGCGCGCCCGCGTCCCAGGACTCGTCGTCGCCGCCCGCCGACGCCTCGGCGGGACGGGTGCCGCCGGCCGCGAGGACGGTGGTGACGATGGCGTCGGCCTCGCGCAGGGTGTCGATCAGCCCGGTTTCCGGGGTACGGAGCGAGGCCACGTACAGCGGGAGGGCGCGGGCCCCGGCGTCCTCCAGGGCGGCGCAGAGCGCCTCCACGAACGCGGTGTTGCCGCTCATGTGGTGGGCGCGGTAGTAGAGCACCGCCACCGTGGGCGCGTCCGCGGGGAGTGCGCGGGCGGTCCGCTCCAGCGGGCCCCAGGCGGGGGCCGGGGCGGGCGGATCGAAGCCGTGGCCGGTGAGCAGCACGGTGTCGGAGAGGAACCGGGCCAGCTGGCCGAGGTTGTCCGGGCCGCCGTGCGCGAGGTAGGCGTGCGCCTCGGCGGCGATGCCGATCGGGACGGTGGAAGTGGCCATCAGCTGGGCGTCGGGGGCCTGTTCGCCGGTGAGGACGACGACCGGGAGACCGGCGGCCCGCACCTGGTCGAGCCCCTCCTCCCAGGCCCGCACCCCGCCGAGGAGACGCACCACGACGAGTTCGGCGCCCTCCAGCAGCGCCGGAAGGCCGTCGAGCGGGAGGCGGGAGGGGTTGGCGAACCGGTAGCCGACCGGGCCCTCGCAGGCGCGGGCGCTCAGCAGGTCGGTGTCGGAGGTCGACAGGAGCAGGATCATGCCGAGTCAGCCCTTCCCCGAGGTGTCCACGCCTCGGGCGGTGTCGGACGGCGGGAGTTCCTGACTCGTAACGGCCGCGTCAGCGGGTCGTACTCACAGTGGCGGGACCGCGCCGGAATCTCACCGGGCTTCCTCCCATGGCGCCGTCTGGCGTCGGCGGACCGAATGGTCCACCGCGAGCATCCTAAGGGCCCGGCCTCCGGCGCGGCAGGGGGCCTCCGGGGCGGCGCAGGTCACATGTGCGCGCCGGTGACGTTCACGGGGGCTGTCGTGGTGACGTTCATGGGGGCTGTCGTGGTGACGTTTATGGGGGCTGTCGTGTGGAGCAGGCTGGGCTCGCGGGGTCCTGTGCCGCGCCTCGCGGCGTTGTCGTCGGTCGCCGACGCTCCGCCGCCTCCCTCCTCCGCCATGCGATGCACGGCACAGGGCCCCGCTCCCTGATCCAGCCTGCTCCGGACGACAGCCCTTGGGACGTGGGTATGCTCGCCGCCATGTCCGCAACCGCCGATTCGCCCGGTTCCCCGGCCGCCGTCGTCGCACCCCGGACCGGCGGCGACGCCTGCCCCGGAACTTTGCGACTGCACACGGCGGACGACGGAGCGCTGGCTCGCGTACGGATACCCGGCGGGGTGCTGACCGCCGCCCGGGCCCGCACCCTGCTGGACGCCGCCGAACGGCTCGGTGACGGCGAACTCCACCTCACCTCGCGCGGAAACGTCCAACTCCGCGGCCTCGGCGAGGAGTGCGGGGGCGAACTCGGCCAACTGCTGCGCGGAGCGGGCCTGCTGCCGTCCGACCGGCACGAACGCGCACGCAACATCGTCGCTTCCCCGTTCTCCGGTCTCGATGCCCTCGGCCAGGCCGACATACGGCCCTGGCTGGACGAGTTGGACACCCTGATCTGCTCGGACGAACGCGCCGCGGCACTCTCCGGGCGCTTCCTCTTTGCTCTGGACGACGGCCGCGGCGACGTGGACGCCCTGGACGCCGACCTCACCCTGATCGCGCTCGACGGCGAGCGCGCGGCGCTGCGGATCGGCCCCGGTGCCACCGGAACACTCCTCCCCGTCGCCTTCGCGAACGCCCCGCGTGCCGCGCTGCTCGCCGCCGGGGCCTTCCTCGACCTGGCGGCCGGCCCGGACGTCTGGCGGATCTCCGGCCTCCCCGGCGCCGCCCGCGCCGCGCTCCCCGCCGAGGCCGCCCGCCGCGCGGGGCTGGTCCCCCCGCCGGAGCCACTCGCGCGCCGGACCACCGCCGCCCCGCCCGGGCCCGGCGCGGTGACCGGCCCCCACGGCCGGACCGCGCTGCACGTCGGCGTACCCATGGGGCGGCTGACCGGCGCGCGGTGGCGGGCGCTCGTGGAGACCGCAGAACGGCTCGGCTCCGGCGAGCTGCGCTGCACCCCGTGGCGCGGGGTCGTCGTGCCCGGCCTGGCCCCCGGACCCGCCCGGCAGGCACTCGACGCGCTCGCCGGTGCGGGACTGGTGACCGGGCCCGACTCGCCCTGGGCCGGGGTCGGCGCCTGCGTCGGGCGCCCCGGCTGCGCGAAGTCGCTGGCCGACGTACGGGCCGAGGCGGAGGCCGCGCTCGGACCGGTACCCGCGCGGCTGCCCGTCCACTGGTCCGGGTGCGAACGCCGCTGCGGCCACCCGCACGGGGAGTGGATCGACGTCGTCGCCACCCCGGAGGGACACCGCGTCACGCGGGTGCGCGGGGAGGTCCGGGACACCCCGGTGACCGTCCCGGACGATTCGGCGGCGCTCGCCGCCGCGGTGGCGACGGCCCGAGGCGTCCGTACCTGACCCGCACCCCTGAACACACGCCCCACCCGCACCACCGAACCGACCACGCCCCGGCACACGAACGCCCGTGCCCGACCGAAGAAAGCGACAGCACTGTGCATCAGTACGAGAAGGACGGACCGGCGATCTACCGCCAGTCCTTCGCCACCATCCGCGCGGAGGCGGATCTCGCCGGTCTGCCCGCCGACGTCAGCCAGGTCGCGGTCCGGATGATCCACGCGTGCGGCATGGTCGACCTCGTACGCGACCTCGCCTTCTCCCCGACCGCCGTGGCCGACGCCCGTACCGCGCTCCGGGGCGGCGCCCCGATCCTCTGCGACGTGGCGATGGTCGCCAGCGGGGTCACCCGCAAACGGCTGCCGGCGGACAACGAGGTCGTCTGCACCCTCTCGGACCCCACGGTGCCCGAGCTCGCCCGGGAGATGGGCACCACCCGGAGCGCCGCCGCCCTGGAGCTGTGGCGGGACCGGCTGGAGGGCTCGGTCGTCGCCATCGGCAACGCGCCCACCGCGCTCTTCCGGCTGCTGGAGATGATCGAGGAGGGCGCCCCGCTGCCCGCCGCCGTGATCGGCGTCCCGGTCGGCTTCATCGGCGCGGCCGAGTCCAAGGAGGCCCTCGCGGCGCACGCCTCCGGGGTCCAGCACCTGGTGGTGCGCGGCCGTCGCGGCGGCAGCGCCCTGGCGGCGGCGGCCGTCAACGCCCTCGCGAGCGAGCAGGAGTGACCGGGACCGTGGCGGCGAACGAGCACGCCGAACGCACCCTCGCCCCCGTGCACGCCGACAGCACCACGACCGGCCGGCTCTACGGGGTCGGCCTCGGCCCCGGCGACCCGGAGCTGATGACGCTCCGCGCGGTACGGGCCATCGCCGAGGCCGACGTGATCGCCTTCCACAGCGCCCGGCACGGCCGCTCGATCGCCCGGTCCATCGCCGCCGCGCACATCCGGCCCGACCACGTCGAAGAACCGCTGGTCTACCCCGTCACCACGGAGACCACCGACCACCCGGGCGGCTACCGGGGCGCGCTGGAGGACTTCTACACCGAGGCGGCGGCCCGGCTCGCCGTGCACCTGGACGCGGGCCGCACGGTCGCCGTGCTCGCCGAGGGCGACCCGCTCTTCTACGGCTCGTACATGCACATGCACAAGCGGCTGGCGGACCGTTACCCCGCCGAGGTCATCCCCGGGGTGACCTCCGTCAACGCCGCCGCCGCCCGGCTCGGCACCCCGCTCGTCGAGGGCGAGGAGATCCTCACCATCCTCCCCGGCACCCTGCCCGAGGAGGAGCTGACGGCCCGCCTGGCGTCCACCGACTCCGCCGTGGTGATGAAGCTCGGCCGGACCTTCCCGGCGGTGCGCCGCGCGTTCGAGGCGTCCGGTCGGCTGCCCGAGGCGCGGTACGTCGAACGCGCCACCATGGCCGGGGAGCGCACCGGCGACCTCGCGGACGTGGAGGCCGGCTCGGTGCCGTACTTCGCGGTCGCCGTGCTGCCCAGCCGGATCGACGCCCCCCGCCCCGAGCCGGAGCCCGGCTCGGGCGAGGTCGTGGTGGTCGGCACCGGACCGGCCGGACCGCTCTGGCTGACGCCCGAGACGCGCGGGGCGCTGGCCGCCGCCGACGCGGTGGTCGGCTACACCACCTACCTGGACCGGGTACCCGTCCGCCCCGGCCAGACCCGCCACGGCTCGGACAACAAGGTGGAGGCGGAGCGCGCCGAGTTCGCGCTCGACCTGGCCCGGCGCGGACAGCGGGTGGCCGTCGTCTCCGGCGGCGACCCGGGCGTCTTCGCCATGGCGACCGCCGTCCTGGAGGCCGCCGCGCAGCCCGCGTACGCGGACGTCCCGGTACGCGTCCTCCCCGGGGTCACCGCGGCGAACGCCGCCGCCGCCCGCGCGGGCGCCCCGCTCGGCCACGACTACGCGACGATCTCCCTCTCCGACCGGCTCAAGCCCTGGGAGGTCATCGCCGCACGGCTGCGCGCCGCGGCCACCGCCGACCTGGTGATCGCGCTCTACAACCCGGGTTCGAAAAGCCGTACCTGGCAGGTCGGCAAGGCCCGGGACCTGCTCCTCGAACACCGCTCCCCGGACACCCCGGTGGTCCTCGCCCGGGACGTCGGCGGCCCCACCGAGCGGGTGCGCACGGTGCGCCTCGCCGACCTCGACCCGGCCGAGGTGGACATGCGCACCCTGCTGATCATCGGCTCCTCGCAGACCCGCCGGGTGGACCGGCCCGACGGCGGCCACCTCGTCTGGACCCCGCGCCGCTACCCGGAGGCGTGAGCGGGGCGGCAGCGGCGGCCGGTCAGGGGCCCGCCCGGGCGGCCGGACGAATCTTCCTGGGCGGGGAGGGCGGCTCACCCGCCCAGGCGGGCGTCCAGCCAGGCCAGGGCCTCGGCCGGGGTCGAGACCACCTGCACCCCCTCGGGGACCGGTGGCCTCTCCACGACCACCACCGGAATCCCGGCCTCCCGGGCCGCGGCCAGCTTCGGCGCGGTGGCCGCCCCGCCACTGTCCTTGGTGACCAGCACGTCGACGCGGTGGAGCCGCAGCAGCTCCCGTTCGCCCTCGAAGGTGAACGGCCCCCGGTCGAGCAGCACCTCCATCCGCGCCGGGTACGGCTGCTCCGGCGCGTCCACCGACCGCATCAGGAACCAGAGCTCGTCCAGACCCGCGAAGGCCGACAGCCCCATCCGCCCCGTGGTCAGGAAGACCCGCTCGCCCAGCGACGGCAGCAGGGCCGCGGCCTCCTCCAGGGAGCCGGCCGGGTGCCAGTCGTCGCCCCGGCCGGCCACCCAGCCGGGCCGGCGGAGCGCCAGCAGGGGAACATGGGCCGAGGCGGCGGCGCGGGCCGCGTGGAAACTGATCGTTCCGGCGAAAGGATGGGTGGCGTCGATGAGAGCGTCCACCCGGTGCTCCCGCAGCCAGGCGGCGAGCCCCTCCGTACCGCCGAAGCCGCCGACGCGGACCTCGCCCGGCGGCAGCACCGGCCGGGCGACCCGTCCGGCGAGCGAACTCGTCACCAGCGGAGGTCTCCGGCCCCCGGACGGGACTTCGGCGGCCAGCGCCTCCGCCAGCCGGCGGGCTTCGGTCGTCCCGCCGAGTACGAGGACGTGCGCCGGGGAGACGGGCTCGTCCGGCATGTCGGGCAGTGGTATCGGCACCATCGAGGGGACCTTCCATGAGCGGTGAGGCGAAGGGCGGGCGCGAGGCCCAACTCAAACACACCGGCCTGCGCCCCGGTTGGACCACCGGTGCCTGTGCGACGGCGGCGACCACCGCCGCCTACACCGCGCTGCTGACCGGGGAGTTCCCGGACCCGGTGACGATCACCCTGCCGAAGGGGCGGACCCCCGCGTTCGCACTCGCCGTGGAGTCGCTGACGGACGGCGCCGCGACCGCCGGGGTGGTCAAGGACGCGGGCGACGATCCGGACGTCACCCACGGGGCGCTGGTCCGGGCGACCGTACGGGCACTGCCGCCGGGCTCGGGCGTGGTGTTCCGGGCAGGCCCGGGCGTCGGCACGGTGACGCTGCCCGGGCTGCCGCTGGACGTCGGCGAACCGGCCATCAACCCGGTGCCCCGGCAGCTGATGCGCGAGCACGTGGCCCGGGTCGCGGCGGAGCACGGCGGCACGGGGGACGTGGAGGTCACCGTCTCCGTGGACGACGGCGAGGAGATCGCACGTTTCACGTGGAACGGTCGCCTCGGCATCCTCGGCGGGCTCTCCATCCTCGGCACCACCGGGGTCGTCGTGCCGTACTCCTGCTCCGCCTGGATCGACTCGATCCGGCGCGGGGTGGACGTGGCGCTGGCCGCCGGGCAGACCCACGTGGCCGGGTGCACCGGCTCGACCTCGGAGAAGACGGTCGTCGCGGAGTACGGCCTGCCGGAGATCGCCCTGCTGGACATGGGCGACTTCGCGGGGGCCGTGCTCAAGTACGTACGCCGCCATCCGGTCCCCCGGCTCACCGTCTGCGGCGGCTTCGCCAAGCTGTCCAAGCTCGCCGCCGGACACATGGACCTGCACTCGGCGCGCTCCCAGGTGGACAAGGGGTTCCTCGCCGAGCTGGCCCGGCGGGGCGGGGCCGACGCGGAGCTGGCCGAGGCGGTGGCGAACGCCAACACGGGGCTCGCCGCACTCCAGGCGTGCGCGGCTGCCGGGGTCCCGCTCGGCGACCTGGTTGCGGTCGCCGCCCGGGACCAGGCGTTGGAGGTGCTGCGCGGGGCGCCGGTCGCGGTGGACGTGATCTGTGTCGACCGGGCGGGCGCGGTGGTCGGGCGCAGCGCGGTCCGCTGAGCGCCCGGACGTCCTGCTTCAGCAGGTGTGGCGGTCGCGCTCCGGCGAGTAGAGGTGGCTGTCGCGGAACTGATCCGCGCCCAGGGTGCGGCCGACCAGGATGACCGCCGTACGGATCACCCCGGCGTCCTTCACCTGGCCGGCGATGGTCTCCAGGGTGCCGCGCAGCACGATCTCGTCGGGGCGGGACGCCATGGCCACCACGGCGGCCGGGCAGTCGGCCCCGTAGTGCGGCAGCAGCTCCTCCACCACCCGGTCCGCGTACCGCGCGGCCAGGTGCAGCACCAGCAGGGCGCCGCTGCGGCCGAGGGTGGCGAGGTCCTCGCCCGGGGGCATCGCGGTGGCCCGCTGGGCGATCCGGGTCAGGATGACCGTCTGACCGACCGTCGGGACGGTCAGCTCCCGCTTGAGAGCGGCAGCGGCGGCGGCGAACGCCGGTACCCCGGGCACCACTTCGTACGGCACTCCTGCGTCGTCGAGCCGCTTCATCTGCTCGTTGACCGCGCTGAAGACCGACGGGTCACCGGAGTGCAGCCGGGCGACGTCGTGGCCCTCGGCGTGGGCGCGGACCAGTTCGGCGGTGATCCGGTCGATGTCCAGGCCCTGGGTGTCCACCAGCCGGGCGTCGGGCGGGCAGTCGGCGAGGAGTTCGCGGGGCACCAGGCTGCCCGCGTAGAGGCAGACCGGGCTGGCGGCCAGCAGGCGGGCGCCGCGGACCGTGATCAGGTCGGCCGCGCCGGGTCCCGCGCCGATGAAGTACACGGTCATGAGGTCTCTCCCGGGGAGTCGTGGGGCTTGCGGACGGACCACTGGGTGACGGGCATCGCCTGGCGCCAGCCGGTGAAACCGCCGACCGGGACGGCGTGGGACACCGCGAGGCGGACGAGTTCACCGCCGTGGCGCCGGTAGCGGTCGGCGAGCAGCGCCTCCGACTCCAGCGTGACGGTGTTGGCGACCAGCCGTCCCCCGGCGGGCAGCGCGTCCCAGCAGGCGTCGAGCAGCCCGGGGGCGGTCAGCCCGCCGCCGACGAAGACGGCGTCCGGCACCGGCAGCCCGGCGAGCGCCTGCGGGGCGCGGCCGGAGACCACCCGCAGTCCGGGCACCCCGAGCCGGTCGGCGTTGCGGCCGATCCTGGCGGCGCGCGCCTCGTCGCGTTCGACGGTGACCGCGCGGCAGGACGGATGGGCGCGCATCCACTCGACGGCGATCGAGCCGGAGCCGCCGCCGATGTCCCAGAGCAGCTCGCCGGGCGCGGGCGCCAGCGCGGCGAGGGTGGCGGCGCGGACATGGCGCTTGGTGAGCTGCCCGTCGTGTTCGTACGCGGTGTCCGGCAGCCCGGGTACGAGGCCCAGACGCAGCGCGTCGGGGGTGGCGCGGCACTGGACGGCGACGAGGTTCAGCGGGTCGCCCGCCGGGTGGGCCCAACTCTCGGCGGTGCCCTCGTGGCGGGCCTCGGCGGCGGAGCCGAGCTGTTCGAGGACGGTGAGCCGGCTCGGGCCGAAGCCGTGCGCGGTGAGCAGCGCGGCGACCGTCGCGGGGGTGGTGGCGTCGGCGCTCAGCACCAGCAGCCGACGGCCGTCGTGCAGGGCGGCGAGCAGCCGGGCGGCGGGGCGGCCCACCAGGGTGACGGTCTCGGTGTCCTCGGCGGGCCAGCCGAGCCGGGCGCAGGCGTACGCCACCGAGGACGGGTGCGGCAGCACGTGCACCGCACCGGCGCCCAGCTCCTCGGTCAGCGCGCGGCCGATCCCGTAGAACATCGGGTCCCCGCTGGCCGTCACGGCGATCCGGCGGCCCCGGTGGGCGGCGAGCAGCCCGGCGACGGCGGGGCGCAGCGGTGAGGGCCACGCCACCCGCAGGCCCGCGCACACGGCGGGCAGCAGTCCGAGCTGGCGTCCGCCGCCGATCAGCACCTCGGCCTCCAGCAGCGCGGTGCGGGCGGGTTCCGCCAGGCCCGCCCAGCCGTCCGCGCCGATGCCCACGACGGTCACCGGGGGCGGCGGGGGCCCGGCCGGCGGGAGGGCGGGTGCTGCGGGCGGAGCGGTGGGCACGGCCGGACCTCGGTGTTCGGGGCGTTCGGGTTCTCGGGACAGGGCGGGACGGGGCAGACGCTGCCGCACTCTACTGTCCGGCGCCCGGGTGACGACCGGCCGGGCCCTCGGGGACCGCTCGCGCGGGCGCGCCGTCCGGTGTCCGATGGAGGAGGGAAGCGGCCCCGGACTCCCGAGGAGCGGGCCGACCGCAGCGGCACGACGGAGGTGCAGGCGTATGAAGTTCCTGGTGATGGTGCAGGGTTCGCAGGCCGACTACGACGCGATGTCCGGCAGGGGGTCCGCCGAGGGCGGCCCGGCGTGGAGCGAACAGGACCGGAAGACGATGTTCGCGCACATGGAAGCCCTCAACAAGGACCTGGAGGCCTCCGGCGAGATGCTCTACTGCGACGGCCTCACCGCCCCCGACGAGACCCGCTTCGTCACGGCGAGCGCGGACGGCGGCCCCCCGGTCGTCGCCGACGCCCCGTACGACCGGGCGCAGGTGCTGCTCGCCGGTTACTGGGTGCTGGACTGCGCGGGCCTGGACCGGGCCACCGAGATCGCCGCCCGGGTCGTCGCCTGTCCGCAGCCCGAGGGCGCCCCCTACCGGCCGGTGGCGATCCGCCCGATCGGAGAGGCCCCCCAGGAGGACCTGGCACCCGCGTGACGGCGGGCGGGCCCGTCGGCAGCAGCAGGAGTCGCCGATGCCCGCGTCCGCCGCCACCATCGGCAGTATGACCACGAGCAGCAAGAACGCCGGGGAGTCCGGGGAGAACGGCGTCCCCACCCTTCGGATCGCACAGCAGCCGGAAGCGGACGGGCTGCTGGCCCGCAGCCCGCTGGCCGCGCTGGTCGGCATGCTGCTCGACCAGCAGGTCCCCATGGAGTGGGCCTTCACCGGTCCGTACTCGCTGGCCCTGCGGATGGGCTCGGACGACCTGGACGCCGGAGAGATCGCCGCGTACTCCCCCGAGGCGTTCACCGCGCTCTTCACCGGCAAACCGGCCCTGCACCGCTACCCCGGTTCCATGGCGACGCGGGTGCAGCAGCTGTGCCGGTTCCTGGTGGCGGAGTACGACGGTGACGCGGGCGCGGTGTGGGCCGACGCCACCTCCGGTACGGAGCTGCTGGCCCGGCTGAACGCGCTGCCCGGCTTCGGCACCCAGAAGGCGCAGATCTTCCTGGCCCTGCTGGGCAAACGGTTCGGCGTCCGGCCGCCCGGCTGGCGGGAGGCGGCGGGGGCGTACGGGGAAGAGGGCGGGCACCGCTCCGTCGCCGACATCACCGGCCCCGAGTCGCTCGCCGAGGTCCGTGCGTTCAAGCAGCGGGCGAAGGCGGAAGCGAAGGCGGCGGGGGCCGCGAAGAAGGCGGCCCCGGCGAAGAAGGCGGCCCCGCCCCAACGGGCGACAGCGTCGAAGAAGCCGGCCCGGAGCACCACCTCCCGGACCGCGAAGTGAGGGCCCCCGTCCGCCGGCGCGCGCTGCCCCTCGTCGCCGCGGCCGCCCTGCTCCCCCCGCTGCTGCTGGGCGCGGCGGCCCCGCCTCCCTCCGCCGGCCCCGATCCGGCCCGGGATGCCGCCGAGCTCTCCCGGGAACTCGTCGACGCCGCCTCCGCCACCGGCGCCTACCGGCACCTGCGCCGCTTCCAGGAGGCGGCCGACGCGGCGGGCGGAAACCGGGCGGCCGGATCGGCGGGCCACGACGCCTCGGCCGCGTACGTCCTCCAGCAGCTCCGCCGGGCCGGATACGACGCCCGGTACGAGTCGTTCCCCTTCACGTACACCGAGACGCTCGCCGAGAAGCTGGCCGTGGTCACCCCCGAGCCCCGCGACGCCGAGGTCGAGGCGATGACGTACACCGCGTCGACCGAGGAGGGCGGGCTGACGGCCGATCTGGTCCGGGTGCCGGTGGACGGCACGACCGGCTGCGAGGCCGCCGACTACGCGAAGACCGAGGTCACCGGGCGGATCGCGCTGATCGCCCGGGGCGGCTGCTCCTTCCTGCAGAAGCAGACGGCCGCGGCAGGGGCGGGCGCGGCCGCCGTGCTGATCTCCAACAACCTGGACGGCAAGCTCACCGGCACCCTCGGCGACCCCGCCGCCGTCCGCGTCCCCACCGGTGGCGTCTCCCGCGCCGAGGGCGACGCGCTCGCCTCCGCGCTCGACGAGGGCACGGTCACCGTCACCCTCGAACTCCGCGAGCGCCAGGAGGAACGCACCACCCGCAACGTCGTCGCCCAGACGCCGGGCGGCGACCCTGCGCACACCGTGATGCTCGGCGCGCACCTGGACTCCGTCTCCGAGGGGCCGGGCATCAACGACAACGGCTCCGGCTCCGCCGGGCTCCTCGAAGTGGCCCTGCGGCTCGCGGCGACGCACCGCACCCCGGCGAACGCCGTCCGGTTCGCCTGGTGGTCGGCCGAGGAGAACGGGCTCGTCGGCTCGGACGCGTACGTCGCCGGGCTGACCGCCGCCCAGCGCAGAGAGATCGCCCTCTACCTCAACTTCGACATGATCGCCTCCCCCAACGGCATGCAGTTCGTCTTCGACGGCGACGACTCCGAAGCGTCCGGCTCGGGCCCCGGCCCGGCCGGCTCCGCCCAACTGGAGCGCGGGATCACCGAGTTCCTGGACCGCCGGAAGACCCCGTACGAGAGCTCCGACTTCACCGGCCGGTCCGACTACGGCCCCTTCATCGAAGCCGGCATCCCGGCGGGCGGTACGGACACCGGGGCCGAGGGGATCAAGTCCGCAGCCCAGGCCGGGACGTTCGGCGGCAAGGCGGGCGTCGCGTACGACCCCTGCTACCACGCGGCCTGCGACACACTCGACAACATCGACCGGGCCGCGTTCGAGACCAACATCGACGTGATCGCGAACGCGGTCGGCACCTGGTCCCAGGACCTGCGCCCGCTCACCGGCGCGGCCCCCGCCGCGGCCCGCACGGACCAGCGGGGAAGCGGACGGCTGCGCACCGGCCACGGTCGTGACACCGTGTGAGGAACGCTCGCGCGGACTTCGGTGCGTACCGCACGGAGGGGGCGCGCACCGGATTTCCGCGCCCCTGTCCGCTCCGGGGGCCACGGACCGCTCCCGTTCACCCCGACACCACCCACCCGACCCCCACCGGTCGACGGCTCCGGTCGAACTTCCCCCCGTTTCGGGGGTGTCGGCGTGATGTACGCCCCTCACCCACGCTTCTCCGACGGATCACCCTTCCGTTTTCGGGCGGTTCACTCTCTTTCGACCGGCATCATGCCCCCCTTCCCCGGCTGCGCACGGTGGTTGTTCCCCGGTAGGCTTTCCGTGTGATCTTCAAGCGCATCGGAAATGGGCGGCCATACCCCGACCACGGCCGGGAAAGCACCCGCCAGTGGGCCGACGTCGCGCCGCGCCCGGTTCGCCTCGACCAACTCGTGACCACCAAGGGCGAACTGGACCTCGAAACGCTCCTCGCCGAGGACTCCACCTTCTACGGCGACCTCTTCGCGCACGTCGTGAAGTGGCAGGGGGACCTCTACCTGGAGGACGGGCTGCACCGCGCCGTCCGCGCCGCGCTCCAGCAGCGCCAGGTGCTCCACGCCCGCGTGCTCGAACTCGGCTGACGGCACTTGCCCGCGCGGCTCCGGCCGCCTTCTTTACCACCACCGCGCCCCGGACTCCGGGTTCTCGGGCCTTTCGGGTGTTTTCCCGCGCATGCGGGTGCCATCGGTTGATCATTTAGTACGCATCATCGGCGGCCCGCACTACGCTGCGCACATGAGCATGCTCACTCCCCCCGGCATGGGCGGAAAGTACCGCATCACGGGCAACGCCTATCCCCGGATGCGCCGCCCCCGTCGCCGCCGCAGGCTCGCCCTCGCCGCCGCCGCCACCCTCGTGGCCCTCGGGCTGGCCGGCTGGGGCACGCTGCAGCTCATCGACGTCTACTCGGGCGGCGACACGAAGGCGCAGGCGGCCGACCACAAACGGGAGTGCGCGGTCGTCCCGAAGCAGGCCGCGGCCGTGAAGGCGCTGCCCGCACCGAACCGGATCAAGGTCAACGTCTACAACGCGACCCCGCGCAGCGGTCTCGCCAAATCCGCCGCCGACGAGCTGAAGAAGCGCGGGTTCACCATCGGCGAGGTGGGCAACGCCCCCGCCGCCTACGACAAGAAGGTCCCCGGCACCGGGCTGCTGCTCGGTCCGCCGACCGCCGCCGACAGCGCGTTCCCGGTCCTGGAGACCCAGCTGCCGGGCACCGCCCGCAAGACCGAGGCCCGCGAGAACACCGAGGTGGATCTGATCCTGGGCACGCGGTTCACCGCGTTCTCCACCCCGCAGGCCGCGGCCGCCGCACTGTCGGCGCTGACGAAGCCGGCACCCGCCCCCTCCGGCTGCTGAGTCGCGGGGCAACGACTCCACCCGCCGCGGCTCCGCACCCGCCCGGACACGACGACGGCCGGTCACCCCACCTGTGACCGGCCGTCGCGTATGCCCGAAGGGAATTCTCTAGCCGGCCGTGCCGTACATCCGGTCGCCCGCGTCGCCCAGCCCCGGCACGATGTAGCCGTGCTCGTTGAGCCGCTCGTCGATCGAGGCGGTGACGACGGTGACGGGCGCGCCCGCCAGCTCCCGTTCCATGATCTCGACGCCCTCCGGCGCCGCGAGCAGCACGACGGCGGTGACGTCGTCGGCGCCCCGCTTGATGAGCTCGCGGATCGCGGCGACGAGCGTCCCGCCGGTCGCCAGCATCGGGTCGAGAACGTAGACCTGACGGCCGGAGAGGTCCTCCGGCATCCGGGTCGCGTACGTCTCCGCCTGGAGCGTCTCCTCGTTGCGGATCATGCCGAGGAAGCCGACCTCCGCCGTCGGCAGCAGCCGCACCATGCCGTCCAGCATGCCGAGACCGGCGCGCAGGATCGGTACGACGAGGGGCCGGGGGTACGAGAGCTTCACGCCCGCCGTCCGCGAGACCGGGGTCTCGATGTCGACCAGCTCGGTACGCACGTCCCGCGTCGCCTCGTAGGCGAGCAGGGTGACCAGCTCGTCGGCGAGCCGACGGAAGGTCGGGGAGTCGGTGCGCTTGTCGCGCAGGGTGGTGAGTTTGTGCGCCACCAGTGGGTGGTCGACGACATGGATCCGCATGCCGTCAACCCTAACGGCCTCCCGCGCGCCACGAGCTTGATCCCCGGCGGTGACGGGTGCGGCCCGCATCCGTCCGTACCCCAGCACTGGCATCATCCACTCGTTCGGGGGGAAGGTGAGGCATACGGACCAGCCTTGGGGTGGTGTGCGGATGCCTGACCGTGAGCGCAAGCGGGACGAGCCCGCGACGCGGGGACGGATCGAACCACGCGACGTGCCGGGCGAGCGCGACGCGCCGACCGGTACGGAGCACACGCAGGAGAGTGACGCGTCCCGCCGCCGGCGCCGGGCGCAGTTCCTCCGCGAGCTGCACGAAGCGAAGCAGCTGCGGGACCGCGTCCAGCCGCGCCGGGCCCGCGCGGCCCGTATGCGCCAACAGATGCGGATGCGCACCTTCCGCTGGTGACGGGGGCTCCGCCGGGAGCGCTCGCCCCTGCCCGAGTGCTCCGGAGCGGCTTCCGCCGACCGGGCCTTCCGGGAACTGATGGCCGACGCAACGTCCGAAGAGGTCTCGCTCGGCCGATGTTTCTGCCACGATGCCGATTGGGCGGGGCTCAGCGCAGTCGGACAATCGTCTGCCCTCCCGTCGGACCGATTCACCTCTGACCAGTGGGAGTGTCACGGTGTACTTCGCCGCACTGCTCGCGCGCACCGAAGACGGGTGGGAAGCGAGCGATACGGAGCTCGACGATGTGGAGGCCCTGTCCGATCTGACGGACCTGGCCCGGGACGCCTCGGTGGACGAGGACACGGTCCTCGTCTACATCGAGCAGGAGGACGCGTGGTTCGGCGTCGTCCGCGTGGACGGTGAGGAGGACCCGCGTATCTACGTCTCGGACGCCGCCGCCGCCGCCCGGTCCTCGTACGGGGAGATCCTGCTCACCGACGAACTGCTCGGCCGCGAACCGGGGGCCGAGGACGAGATCGCCGCTCTGGAGGAACTCGTCGGCCTCGACAGCACCGAGGACGACGATCCGGAGTTCGGCCACGAGGACGGCGCGACCGCCCCGCCCGCCGGGGCCGCCGACCAGGACGACGACCCCGAGGCCGTGCCGGCGGGACCGATCGGGGACGCCTCGATCCTCGCCGACCTCGGCCTCTCCGAGCGGGCGCTGCTGACGCTGCGGACCGACGCGCTGACGGAGATCGCCGACGCGCTGGGAGCGGACGAAGTACTGGAGAGCGTCCGCTAAGGTCCGCGGGTGACCGCGCGCCCCCCCGAAGAACCCCCGCCCCCGTCTTCCCCCACCCCCCTTCTCGCGTCCTTCGCCACCGACCCCGTACGGGACCCGTGGCGGGCCCCGATGCGCCACGCCCTGGACGAGGCGGCGCAGGCGGCGCTGGCCGGCGATGTTCCGGTCGGTGCCGTCGTCCTGGGACCGGACGGATCGACGATCGCCACGGGCCACAACGCGCGCGAGGCGACCGGTGATCCGACCGCGCACGCCGAGATCCTCGCCGTCCGTGGAGCCGCCGCCGCCCTCGGGCAGTGGCGGCTCCACGGTTGCACGCTGGTGGTCACCCTGGAGCCCTGCACGATGTGCGCGGGCGCGCTGGTGCAGTCGCGCGTGGACCGGGTCGTCTACGGCGCGCGCGACGACAAGGCCGGGGCCGCCGGCTCGCTCTTCGACGTGGTGCGCGACCGGCGCCTCAACCACCGGCCCGAGGTGATCCACGGGGTCCTGGAGGAGGAGTGTTCGGCGCAGCTCACGGCGTTCTTCCGGGCGCTGTAGCGATCTGATTTCTGATCCCGGGCCACGATGGTCTAAGCTCTCTCTCGGTAGCGTGTCCGAGCGGCCGAAGGAGCTCGCCTCGAAAGCGAGTGTGGGGAAACTCACCGAGGGTTCAAATCCCTCCGCTACCGCCGAAAACACCCCTCTGACCGTGGAAACACGGTCAGAGGGGTGTTGTGCGTCACGGGGGTACCGCGCCTCCCGGCCGGTACGCACGCGACCGGCCGCTCAGTAGGCGATGCAGGCCGTGCGCCACTCCGTGTAGAAGTCCCACACCTGGGGCGAGCACTCCGCCGGGCCGTACTGGGACTCCTTGGCGCCGATGTGGGGCATGTGCGGATACGCTCCGACGCCCGGGCGGTTGACGTGGAGCATCCCCGCGTCGATGCGGTCCAGGGCCTCCAGGGCGAGTGAGGTGTCGCTGGTGAAGACCGCCGCCGCCATGCCGTACCGCACGGAGTTCACGATCCGCAGGCCGTCGTCGAGGCCCTCGCACTCGATCACCGAGAGCACCGGACCGAAGATCTCCTCCTGGGCGATGCGGCTCTCCGGCCGCACGCCGTCCAACACCGTCGGGGCCATGTAGTAGCCGTCCGGGACGCCCTCGGTCAGCCGCTCACCGCCGGTCACCGCCTCGGCGCCGTCCGCCAGAGCCTGGCGGGTCCCCTCCAGACAGGCCAGCAGCCGGTCGGCGCTGACCACCGGCCCGAGCCGGGCTTCCGCGTCGAGGCCGTTGCCCACCCGCAGGGCGGCCGCGCGCTCCACGAGCCGGCGCACCAGTCCCTCGCGGACCGCGCGGTCCACCACGACTCTGCTGGTGGCGGAGCAACGCTGCCCGGCCTGCCCGAACGCCCCCGCCACGATCGCGTCGGCCGCGAGGTCGAGATCGGCGTCGGCGAGTACCAGAGCGGCGTTCTTGCCCCCCATCTCCAGCTGGGTGCGCAGGAACCGGGGTGCGCCGGCGGTGTGGATGGCCCGCCCGACTTCCACCGAGCCGGTGAACGAGATGCCGGCCACGGCGGGGTCCCTCACCAGTGCCTCTCCCACTTCGCGCCCGCCGTGCACCAGGTTGAGCACCCCTCCCGCCGCCCCGGCGGCCTCGAAGCACTCCACGAGGAGTGCCGCCGTGAGCGGAGTGAGGGGGGAGGGCTTGAGGACGGCGGTGCACCCCGAGACCAGCGCGGGGGCGATCTTCCACGCCGGGATCGCCAGCGGGAAGTTCCAGGGCGTGACCAGGCCGACGACACCGATGGGGACCCGCCGGGTCAGCGCCAGCGTGCGCGGGTCGTCGGCGGGGAGGGTGGCGCCGCCGAGCCGCCGCCCTTCCGCCGCCGTGTATTCGAGGAGCGCGACCGTGCGGTCCACCTCGCCGAGCGCCTCCCGCAGGAGCTTGCCCTGCTCGCGGGTGATCGCCTCGGCGAACCGCTCCCTGCGCTCGGCGACGAGGCGGGCGGCCCTCATCACCGTCTCGCCGCGCCGGACGGAGCCGAGCGCCCGCCAGGCCGGCAACGCGCCCGCGGCGGCCGCGATCGCCGCCCGCACGTCGGCGTCGCCTGATTCCGGACTCCGGCTGACGACGTCCGCGAGGTCACCGGGGCTGCGGTTCTCCTGCACGCGGCCCGACTCGGCGTCGCGCCACTTGTCCGCGATGAGATTGCGTACGTCGACGACGGCCCGGCCGCCGTCGGTTCGGCGAGACTCCATCATGGTCCTTCCTCGAGGGGTCCGGCTCAGCCGATGGCGGAGTACGTGGCGGTGAGCTCGTCGTGCCGCTTCTGGCGGGCGAGCAGATCGTCCACGTTCTGGAGGGCGAAGACGTCCTTCAGGGAGGCGATGGAACCCTCCACGGCGTAGGTCGTACCGGCTTCGCTGATCTGCGCGAGGACGTCGCGCATCGCGCTGATGGACGCGCGCAGACCCTGGTTGGCGTAGATCACTCCGCCGAAGCCGTGCTCGCCCAGCTCGGTCGCGGTGACCTGCGGGTAGGTGGTGGGCACGACGATGACGGGCAGCACGCCCCGGTAGGCGTCGCGGAAGGCGTACACCTCGTCGGCGTTGGCGATCTTGGAGTGGATCAGCAGCGCGTCGGCGCCGGCCGCCTCGTAGACGGCCGCGCGGCGCAGCGCCTCGTCCAGTCCGGCGCCCGCGATGAAGGCCTCGATACGGGCCACCACCACGAAGTCCTCGTCGCTGCGCGCCTCCTTCGCCGCGGTGATCTTCGCCGCGAAGTCACCGATCGGGGCCAGGTCCTGGTTGCCCTCGACGAAGCTGTTCATCTTGGGGAACTGCTTGTCCTCGATGCAGACGCCGGCGAGGCCCCGGGCCTCGTAGGAGCGCACCATGTGAGCGACGTTGCCGACACCGCCGAAGCCGGAGTCGCAGTCGGCCAGCACCGGGACGTCCACCGCGCCGGCTATCTCGGCGGCGGCTTCCAGACACTCCGCCATGGACAGGATGTTGGCGTCCGGCACGGCGCGGGCCGCCGAGATCTCCAGGCCGCTCGCCCAGATCGCCTCGAAGCCGGCTTCCTCGCCGAGCTTCGCGGTCAGCGCGCTGTGAGCGCCCATGAAGCGGGCGATGGTGGAACCGTTGAGAGCGTCACGCAGAACACGGGTCTTGGACATGGGAGTTCTCCTCGGAAAGGTGACGGGTTGAGAGGTGGGGTGGTGGGCCGGCGCACGAAGTGGCCCGGGAACGCGCGGAGTCAGCGGACCGGCCGGTTCGCCGCCGTACGCACGCGCTCGACGATCTCCTGCGGCGTGTGCGTCACCCGACGGCCCGGGCCGTCCGTGCGCGGACCGGTGAGCGCGTGCAACAGGGCGGGACCCTCCGTCAGTTCGGCCGCGCGGAGTTCCGCGGCCGTCTCGACACGGACGGCGCTGCGGTAACCCGCCGCCAGTGCCAGCGCGACGAAGTCGGAGCGCTGCACGGTGGACTGACCGCCTGTGCTCTCGTGCATGCCGTTGTCCACGACCACGTGCAGCAGCCGGGTACCGGAGGCGGCCACCAGCGGGAGCACGCTGAGGTTCATCAGCAGCGAACCGTCGCCGTCGAGGGCGATCACGGTGCGTTCGGGGCGGGCCAGCGCGAGGCCGAGGGCGACCGGCGCCGACATGCCCATCGATCCCACCAGGTAGAAGTTCTCCGGCCGGTCCGCCGCGTTGAACAGCTCGCGGCTGGTGAACCCGCAGGTGGAGACGATCAGAGCGTCCGGGTGCCGGACGAGCATCTCCCGGACCACCTCGGAGAGACTCAGCTCAAAGGCAGGGGCGAGCAGCGGTGCGGGCATCAGATGCCTTCCCGGACGATGAGCACGCCGCAGCGCTGCTCCTTGTCCATCTGGTCGATCGCGGTGGAGACGGAGCCGGCCGGGTCCGCGGGGTCGAGGACGGTGTGGGGCAGCCGGAACAGGTCCAGCAGCCGCAGCAGTTCGGCGCCGATCACGTCGTGCTCGACGGCGTCGTTGCCGTCGTGGCCGCGCCAGCTGACGATCAGCAGCACCGGTACGTCGTAGATGAGGTTGAACGAGGTGATGACGTTCAGGCAGTAGCCGAGGCCGGAGTTCTGCATGAGGACCACGGCGCGCTCGCCCGCGACGACCGCCCCCGAGGCGATGCCGACGGCGCTGTCCTCACGCGGCGCGGGCACGTAGCGGAGACCTGCGAGCCGGGCATCGTCGCCCGGCTCCTCGAGGAGCCGGAACGCGCCGTTGAGCAGGCTGCACGGAACACCCGTGGCGAGGGTGTACCCGTGGTCCACCAGGCTGTGCAGCAGGTCGCGGGCGGTGGTGGAGCCCACGGTGGTGGTGTGCATGTTGGCCTTCCGTCGGATCGGGTCAGTGGAACGAGGCGGTGAAGGGGACAGCGGCGCCGTCGTCGAGCGCCACGAACTCGGCCCGGTAGGCGGCCGTCACCCGTTCCGCGGCGGCCAGGCAGGACCGCACGTCGTCGCCGGTCACCAGGAACGTCAGAACGTTGTAGGGCCGATCGGGATGCAGCTCGGCTCCGGGAGCGAAGCGCGTCTTGCAGAACACCAGCTCCGGAAATGCCGCGAGCAGCTCCTCACGGGGCGTCTGGCGCACCAGCTTCACCGCCCGCGCGGGCGGCGGGACCGCGCGGTTCAGCGCGTACCGGACGCTCCGGTAGTCGCCCTCGGCGGGACGGCCGAGCGCGAGGCGCATGACGTCCGCCTCGACGTCCGTCCCGCTGCTCGCCCGGAGCAGGTGGCCCATCGGGCCGCCCAGCCGAGCGTTGAGCTCGATGCAGGCCGGCCCGTCCGGAGTGAGCTTGAGCTCCAGGTGGGTGGCGCCCCAGCGGATGCCCAGGGCCTCGATGATCCGGTCCGCGTGTTCGAACACCTCGCTCTGCCGGTCCGCGGGCAGGGAGGTGGGCACCACGCCGCCGGTCTCCACGAACCCGTGCAGCGGAAGCTTGTCGGTGATCCCCACGTGCCTGACGCGGCCGTCCTCGACCAGCGACTCGACGCTGACGTAGTCGCCGAAGCCGGGGCGCCCGTACCACTCGTCGCCGACCAGGAGCTGCTCCAGGACGAACAGGGGCTCGGGATCGAACAGCGGGGACGTCCGGTAGGCCGCGAGGGCCTCGCCCAGCCGGTCCCGCAGCTCCTTCTCGTCGTGGACCTTGCTCACCAGGAAACTGGCGGCCCCGTGCACCGGCTTGAGGACGGCGGGGAATCCCACACCGGCGACCGCCGCCGGTACGTCCGACTCGTCCGCGATCTCGTGGAAGCGGACCGACTCGACGCCCGCCGCCCGCAGCCGGCGCCGTTGGGCGAGCTTCGACTGGGCGGTACGGACCGTCTCCGGCGGGTTGCCGGGCAGCCCGAGGCGCTGCTGCGCCTCGGCCTGCACCACGATGAGCGGCTCGCCGAAGGTCGCGACCCCGTGGACCGGCCGGCGGCGGTCGAGGTCCACCAGCAGGCCGGGGATGTCCAGGTGATCGCCGGTGGTCAGCCACTCGCCGTCGAAGGACTCGCTCCACTGCGCACGGAGCCGGTCGACGGCGGCACCCGAGGGAGCGCTCCCGTACCAGACCACACTGACCTCGGAGGTGACCCCCACCGCCGCCCGCAGCGCGGTGTCCGGGGAGATGCCCCCGGCTCCGAGCAGCAGGACCAGGTGGGAACCGGTGTCGCTCATCGGGCGCCCGCCTCGGCCGGTACGGGCAAGGCGCCCGCCTCGGCCGGTACGGGCAGCAGCACCTCGCGGACCAGGCGCTCCATGTCCTGCTCGTCGTGCGGGTCGACGAGCTGGACGCCCATGCCCCGCCCCACCCGCTCCCTGGCGGCCATCACGTTGCGGTGCGGTACGCCGTGCACCGGTGGGATGGTGATGCCGTTCTGGGTCAGCCAGGTGTCCGCGCCGAGCGAGGCCATCGTGTCGGAGGGCACGAGGACCAGGGCGCGGGCCGCGTCGACCAGACCGGCATCGCGCAAAATGTCCGGAATCCCCGCGCCCCACAGGTCGCCGCCGAGCTCCGCGACGACCAGCTCCGCGCCCTCTTCGGCCAGCCGGCCCACGAGGTGGCGGGCGGCACCCACCACCGCCTCGGCCGAGTGCCCGTAGGTGGTGGCCAGACCCGCGTCGACGAAGTCCGCCGCGCAGCGCGCACCGGCGTCCGCGAGGGTGAGCAGGTCGCGCAGCCGGCCGGTGCCCGCCAGCTTGGTGACGCCCACCCGCATGCCGTGCCGGGTGGCCAGGTGGTTGACCAGGGCGGCGGCGAAGGTGGTCTTGCCCACCTCGGCGGCGGTGCCTCCGACGAACACCACCGGGGTGCCGGCCACCGTGGGCGCGGAGCGCCTCTCCAGGCGCACCACCCGTCCGTCCGCGTCGGCGGCGAGCCCGACCAGCTCCAGGGCTGTGGCCGTGCCGAGGGAGGCCGGGGAGGACGCGGCGATGCCGACGACGCCACCGACCGCCAGCAGGTCGGCCGGCGCTCCCGCCCGGACGGGAAGGCCGCTCTCCGGCAGACCGCCGTAGATCGACGTGGTGGAGTGGCGGTCGCCCAGCACGCCGACGAGTTCGTCCCCGACGCGGATGCGGACGTCCCGCCCGTGGATGTTCTCCACCGCCTTGTAGGCGCCGACCCGCACGACGCGGGCGATGACGAGATCGCCCGCCCGGCCGGTGCCTTCGACGGAGGTAAGCCGCTCCGGGAGCGCCTGCGCTCCACGCGTACAACTCGCGATGACTCTGCTCATGTCCCGTTCCGTTGAGAGAATGTGATGGGTCGAGGCCGAAGGGGAGGGAGGGCGGGGCTACTGGATGTTGACGCTCCAGATGGTCCGCGGATTCACCGACTGGACTCCGTCGGCGTCCGTGCGGGCGGCCACCACTTCCTGCCGGCCGTGCCCGTAGCGGTCGTTGTCCAGGACCACGACGTCGCCGGCCGCCATGACGTACACCTGCTGGACCGTGGGGTCGTTGGCGGTCTCCTGGAAACGGGTGACCGCCTCGAACCAGCGCTCGCCGCCCTTGACCGACTCGGCGGCCTTCCGCAGCCGGCCGATGTCCTGGGGCAGGCGGGCCGCGACGTCGTCCGGGACCGCGGTGCGGCGCGGGGTGCCCGGGACGTAGAGGAAGGGCAGTTCGGAGGGGTCCTCGTCCAGGTGCGACGCGGGGAAGCTCATGGCGTACCCGGTGAGCAGCCGCAGGTCCTCGGCCCAGTGCTGAGGGAAGCGCACGCGCAGCTCGGCGAGCACGTCGCCCCACCGCACGATCAGCGACTCGCCGTTGTGGCCGGCCCCGAAGTCCTGCCAGCCCGGGTCGGCCATCAGCATGGCCAGGTGCAGCGGGCGGCGCCGGGCGAAGGAGCGGCCGGAGTGCATCGGCAGCGAACCGGCCTTCTCCTGGACCCGCTCGGCGCCCTCGGACTGCGGCGCACGGCACCGTACGGTGTTGATCGCCGGATGCAGCCCGTACGCCGCCTTGGTCGATCCGGCGGCGTAGTTCGGGCACAGCTCGCCGAGGCGCTCCAGGAGCCCGGTGTACTGCTCGACGTCGAGCGGGAAGTTCCGCAGGTAGGCGAGCCGGTGGTCGGCCACCGAGGTGACGGTGGCCGTCTCGATCTCCGCCGGGGAGAGCCCGGCGCAGTCGATGGCGATGTCTTCGAACATGGTGACAACTCCCTGGGGTGAGAACCGCGTCGGAGCGCGGGACGGTCAGTCGGTCCGGACCAGACCGTGCTCGGTCAGCAGAGCGAGGAGCGCGTCGGCGGACGGTGCCGGGGCATCCGTCCCGGCCGTGGGTGCCTCCAGGAACGTGGTGCCGGCCCGCAGATGACGGGCCCGGACGTGCTCCCGGTCCGACGGCTGCCCGGCGGGGGCCACGACCAGGGTGAGGATTCCGTGGCGGGCGAGGATCTCGGCCACCAGGCCGATCCGTTCGGCGGCGGCCTTCGGGGTCTCGCCGGGAACGGCCGAGGTCGTCGGGGTGAGCACCTCCACCCGGCGGCGGTGGCCGTCGAGCAGCCTCCGGGTGAGTTCGCCGACGGTCGCCTCACCGACACCGTCGAGCCAGAGGGTGGCTCCCGGCAGGCAGGTGCAGAAGGGCAGGGCGGTCATACGGCACCCGCTTCGACCGGGTCGGGGCGCCTCACGCCGACGGGTGGGACGGGAGGGTCGGCGCGGAGCAGCAGCCCCCGCTTGATGGCGCTCTCCAGCCAGGTGCCGGCCATCAGCGAGGTGACGATCGCGGTGAGCACCAGCGTGGTGAAGAGGGTCGCGTTCACGATGCCCGCGTCGTACGACAGCGTCGCCAGCACGATGCCCGGTCCGCCGCGCGCGTTCATCGCCACGGCGAGGTTCACCGAGTCGGTGGGCGCGCGGCCCGCCCAGCGCGCACCCGCGTACACGCTGGCCGCCTTGACCACACAGGCGAAGGCGATGAACAGCAGGGTGTACAGGGGTGCGAAGGAGTGGACGAGGTCGAGTTTCAGGCCGACGACGGCGAAGTACACCGGGATGAAGAACCCGGTCGCGAAGCCCTGGATGGCCTTCTCCGGCTCGTCCCCCGCGGCTTTCGGGGGACGTCCCCAGCCCGTCATCAGCCCGACGACGAACGCTCCGTACATGGGGGTGATACCGAGGAAGAGGCAGCCCCCCGCGGCGGCGAGGACCAGGGCGAGGCGGACCGCCACCCGGCTCGTGGGGCGGTCGTCGGAGGCGGCCCGCGGGTTCCGGGCGAGGAGCCGCCGTACGACGACGCTCACCGCGGCCACCGCGCCGAAGAAGGCGAGCGAGACCAGCGCGTGGTAGGCGGCGGCCCCGTAACCGGAGCCGACACCGAGCAGCGAAGCGGCCCCGAACGTGTCGTGCTTGCCGCTGTTGACCATGCCGAGTGCCACCGCGATGACCACGTTCAGGACGACGTCCTCCAGGACCGCGACGGAGAGCACCACCCGGGCGAAGGCCGTGCCGGTGATGCCGAGGTCGAGCATGATCCGGGAGATCACCGGGATGCTGGTGATGGCCACGGCGCAGGCGATGACCAGGGTCAGCGCGGTCTTGTCGGCCGCCGGCCCCATCGCGCCGGACAGGTCGACCACCTGGACCAGGAGCAGCCCGAAACCGAACGGGATCACCATGCCGACCACGGCGATGAGCCCCACCGCCCGGCTGTCCTGCCGGGAGAAGACCGCCCGCATCTGGATGCCCGCGAGGAACATCAGCAGCAGGGTGCCGAGTTGGTAGACGAGGGTCAGCCCGGCCGAGGCCGGTCCGGTCTTCGGGAACAGCCAGGCCTGCGCCTCGGGGGTGATCAGCCCGAACAGCGAGGGCCCGAAGAGGAGACCGCCGAGGATCTCGCCGATCACGGGGGGCTGGCGCAGCCGGCCGAAGAGCCGTCCCATGAAGTGGGCGGCCACCAGCAGTACCAGCAGGGAGGCCAGCAGTCTGAAGAGATCGACGTCAGGCACGGCGCGCCTCGCTTTCGATGAAGGGTCCGGCCATGCCCGCGCCGCGCGTCGTCCCGTCGGCCGGGTCGATCAGCAGGAAGGATCCGGTGGTCCTGTTGTCGCGGTAGTCGTCCAGGGCCAGCGGTTCGGCGGTGCGCAGCAGCACCCGGCCCAGGTCGTTGACGTGCAGGCCGTCGTCGCCGGGACGCCGGTCGAGGGTGTCGATGTCGATCCGGTGCGGGATCTCCCTGACCACCGCGCGCACCGTGCGCGTGGTGTGCTTGACCAGCACCCGGTCCCCCGCCCGCAGCGGCTTCTCGTGGAGGTGGCACACGGTCGCGTCGACGTCCTGGCCGAGCCGGGGCGGCGCCCCGGCCACGACGAGTTCGCCGCGGGAGATGTCCAGGTCCTCGGCCAGGCGCAGGGTGGCCGACTGTCCGGCCCGTACGGCGTCCGAGGCGGTGCCCAGGATGTCGACTCCCACGACGGTGGCGCTCATTCCGGACGGCAGCACCGTCACCACGTCGCCCGTCCGCAGCACTCCGGACGCCAACTGGCCCGCGTAGCCGCGGTAGTCGAGGAACTCGCCGCGCTGCGGGCGGATCACGTACTGCACCGGGAACCTGGCCGGTTGGCCGGCCGGATCCGCGTCGACCCGGACGGTCTCCAGGTGCTCCAGCAGCGTCGGACCCGCGTACCAGTCCATGTGCGCGGACGGCTCCACCACGTTGTCGCCGGCCAGCGCGGACACCGGCACCGCGACGATGCCGCGGACCCCGAGCCGGACGGCGTACGCGGTGAACTCCGCAGCGACGGCGGCGAAGACGGACTCGTCGTATCCGACCAGGTCCATCTTGTTGACGGCGAGCACCACGTGCGGGACGCGCAGGAGGGCGGCGACGGCGGCGTGGCGGCGGGTCTGTGCGACGACGCCGTTACGGGCGTCGACCAGGACGACGGCGAGGTCGGCGGTGGAGGCGCCGGTCACCATGTTCCGGGTGTACTGCACGTGCCCCGGGGTATCGGCCAGGATGAACCGGCGCCGGGGCGTGGCGAAGTAGCGGTACGCCACGTCGATGGTGATGCCCTGCTCGCGCTCGGCGCGCAGGCCGTCGGTGAGCAGCGCCAGGTCGGGCGTCTCCTGACCGCGCCGCCGGGAGGCCGCGCCGACGGCTTCGAGCTGGTCGGTGAAGATCGACTTGGAGTCGTGCAGGAGCCGTCCCACCAGGGTGGACTTCCCGTCGTCGACCGATCCGGCGGTCGCGAAGCGCAGCAGCGTGGTTTCCACCGGGCGCCGCGGTGTGGTGGTGGACATTCAGAAGTACCCCTCGCGCTTGCGGTCTTCCATCGCCGCTTCGCTCACCTTGTCGTCGGCGCGGGTGGCGCCTCGTTCGGTGAGGCGGGAGGCGGCGATCTCGGTGATCACCTCGGCGACGGTGGCCGCCTCGGAGTCGACGGCTCCGGTGCAGGACATGTCGCCGACCGTGCGGTAGCGGACCAGCCGGCGCTCCGTGGTCTCGGTCCGGGCGGGGCCGCCCCAGGCTCCGGGGGTCAGCCACATGCCGTCGCGGGCGAACACCTCGCGCTCGTGGGCGAAGTAGATGGCCGGGAGCTCCGTCTTCTCGCGCTCGATGTACTGCCAGACGTCGAGCTCGGTCCAGTTGGAGAGCGGGAAGACCCTGACGTGTTCGCCCGCCGTGTGACGGCCGTTGTAGAGCCGCCACAGTTCGGGGCGCTGGCGGCGGGGGTCCCAGCCGCCGAACTCGTCGCGCATCGAGAACACCCGCTCCTTGGCCCGGGCCTTCTCCTCGTCGCGCCGCCCGCCGCCGAACACCGCGTCGAAACGGTTGTTTCGGATGGCGTCGAGGAGCGGCACGGTCTGCAAGGGGTTGCGGAGGCCGTCGGGCCGTTCGGTCAGCCACCCGTCGTCGATGTACTCCTGCACGTGTGCCACGTGCAGGGACAGTCCGTGCTCCGCCACCACCCGGTCGCGGTACGCGATGACCTCGGGGAAGTTGTGCCCGGTGTCGACGTGCAGCAGGGCGAACGGCACCGGCGCAGGCCAGAAGGCCTTCAGCGCCAGGTGCACCATCACGATGGAGTCCTTGCCGCCCGAGAAGAGGACGACCGGGCGCTCGAACTCTCCGGCCACCTCACGGAAGATGTGCACCGACTCCGCCTCCAGGGCGTCGAGGTGCGTGGGACGGTTCATGGGGGTGTGCGTCACGGTGGTCCCTCCTCGGTGAGCGGTGCGTGCGGTCGGGAGACCGGTCCGGCGACCGTGGATCCGCCCGGAGCCACGGTGGCGGCGGTGCCGCTCCGGTTCACCGCGCCTCCTCCGGCTCCCGCGTTCCCGGCTCCTCCAGCCGGATCGCCTCCAGGAGCGCCGGGGCGTCGGCGGCCTGGCAGACCAGCAGGTCGGGCAGGTAGGGGTCGGCCCGGTTGTAGCGCGGCGGGGTGCCGTCCAGGCGGGAGACGTGCAGCCCGGCGGCGAGCGCCACGGCCGCGGGGGCCGCCGAGTCCCACTCGTACTGGCCTCCGGCGTGGATGTACGCCCGCGCCTCGCCGCGGACCACCGCGGCGGTCTTGGCGCCGGCCGACCCCATGCCGATCAGTTCCGAGCCGACCCGGTCGGCGACCTTCGCGAGGAAGGCGGGCGGCCGGGAGCGGCTGCCGAGGATTCCCCGCGTGCGGGCCGCGTCCGGCGGTGCCACAGCCTCGCCGGCCGTGGAGTGGGTGATGCCGAGGGCCGGAAGCGCGACGGCTCCCGCCACGAGACGGCCCTCCGCCCACAGGGCCACGTGGACGGCCCAGTCGGTGCGGCCCGTCTCGGAGAACTCCCGGGTGCCGTCCAGCGGGTCGACGATCCACACCCGTTTGGCGGCCAGGCGCGCCGGGTCGGCGACGCCTTCCTCGGAGAGCACGGCGTCCTCGGGCCGGTGACGGGCCAGTTCCGCGGCGAGGAACTCGTGCGACCGCAGGTCTCCGAGGTCCTTGAGCGCGCGGGGATCACCGAAGTTCTCCTCGGTGCGCAGCCCGAGGAGAAGGGCACCGGCCTCCTCGGCGAGCCGGTGGGCCAGCGCGTGGTCCTCGGGTGCGCACCCCGTCGCGTCGTACGCATCGAAGCGGCCGGTGACGGTCGTGCCCGCGAAGAGCCGGAGCATCCAGCGCTCCATCTCCGCCGGGTCCCTGTGCGCCACGACTCCGGAGAGCGGGAGGTTCTCCGGCCGGTAGGAGTGCTTGCGGGGCGTCCGGACGCCGGCGGCCGTCATCCGGTGGCTCAGCACCATCGGGTCGTCGAGCAGTCCGTCGGCGACCTCCACGGTGACCTCGGCCCCGCGGTGCACATGGCCGGGGAAGAGGAAGAAGCCGTGGCTCAGCCCCGCGTCGGCCGGTCCGACGAACCGGGTGGCCAGCGTGCCCTCGACGTCCGACGCCATGTCCAGGCGGTGCAGGTTGGCACCGGTGCGCAGTTCGGTGGCGCCCACGATGTGCCCGCCACCACAGCGCGCCGCCACCTCCATGAAGACCGGACCGTCCTCGGTCATGATCGCTTCGAGGTGGAAGGTGAGCGTCCCGCCGCCCAGGGCGCGTACGCACCGGACCGTCCACTCGGCCAGTTCCGGGTCGTCGAACTGGACCGAGCCGAGCGGCTCGCCGTTCTCGAAGCGCAGCGGCGTCCCCACGTACCGGGACGGTTGCACGACGACGGCCTCGCCCTCGAAGAGGAAGCCGTCGATGTGGCAGATCGGCCCCTCCACGTACTCCTCCAGCTCGTAGCGGATGGCGAACTCGTCGCTCTCGCCGCTCTGGGCACGGACGTGCGCGGTAGCCTCCGCGAGCGTCGCGAAGAGCCGGACGCCCTGGCTGCCGCCCTCGTCGCGCGGCTTCACGATGGTCGGGCCCTGCCAGAGCGCCGGGCCGCCGTCGGCGCTGCCGAGGGAGTCGAGGGTGTTCAGGGTGTCCGGGGCGTCGAGCGCCAGGTAGCGCGGCACCCGGATGCCGGCTTCGGCCAGCGTGTGCTTCATCGCGACCTTGTCGCGGAAGTTGCGGGCCGTCCCCGGCCCCATGCCCGGGATGCCGAACTCGGCCCGCAGCTCGGCGGCCGGGGTGATCAGCAGTTCGTGCCGGGCGATGATCCGGTCGTACGGGTCCGACTCCGCCAGCAACGGGCGCAGCTGGTCGGCGACCGGAAGCGCCGGGTCCCAGGCGAACGTCCGGCACCGGATGTGCCCGGGAATGTTGTCGAGGTAGTCCTGGGTACCGGCGTAGGTGACGTCGTGCGCCGTGTGGTCGATGGCCTGTTCGTAGCCGAGCCTGTCAAACAGGTTCTGGTGAAGGACCAGTATCCGCATCGGAGTTCTCCCTGAGGGTGAAGTGGACGACGGCCCAGGCGGCCGCGCCGCACAAGCCCATGAAGACGAAGAGCAGCCCCCGGTCGAAGGAGGCGAGCACCAGGCCGCCCGCGGCGGGGCCCGCTCCGAGTCCGAGGTTGCGCAGGGTCGCGGCACCGAAGTACGTGGCGCGCATGGTGGGTGGTGCCAGTTCGTCGACCACCACGCTGACCGTGGGGACCACCAGGACCTCGGCCGCGCTGACCAGCACGACGAGGACGACGAGACCGGTCTTGCTGAACTCCACGAGCGAGAAGAGCAGGCAGACGACCGTGAACACGGCGTTGCCGAGAAGCAGCGTCCGGCGGGGACCGATGCGTTTGGCGATCATGGTGGCCGGCGGCTGCAGAGCGATGACGGCGACGGCGTTCACCGTCAGGAGGACGGAGAAGAAGCGCACTCCGTCCGAGAAGCTCCCGTTGACGATCGCCGAGAGGTTCGAGTCGATCTGGCAGTAGGCCAGGGTGAACAGGATCATCGAGACCGTCAGGCCCCGGAACACCCGGTCGGAGCCGAGCACCTTGATCGCCCCGGTGAAGCTGCGCCGCTCCGCCACCCGGTCCGAGGCTCCGAAGCCGGTGCCCCGGGTGAGCCACCAGAAGGCGAGGGCGAAGACGAGGTAGGAGCAGCCCGAGATGACGAAGGCCGCCCGGGCGGACGCGACACCGAGGAAGGCACCGGCCGGCGGTCCGACGCCCACGGCGAAGTTGGTCACCACATAGCGGTGCCGGAACACCGCGGGCCGGCGCTCCTTGGGGAGGCTGTCGGCCATCAGCACCTGGGTGACCGGCCAGAAGAAGGCCGACATGACTCCGTAACAGGCGTTCAGCAGGCCGAACGCGAGGGGGAACAGCGCGGCGCCCCGGAACCAGGTCGCCACCGTCCAGAAGAGCAGGAACACCAGGGCGCTCCCGAAGAGCCCGATGAGGAGCACCCGTCGCTTCCCGACGCGGTCGGCGAGCACCCCGCTGAAGAATCCGGCGGTGAGCGACCCCAGCTGGCTTCCGCCGACGATGATGCCGATGACGTACGGCGGGGCGTCGACGTTCTTGCTCAGGTAAATCGTCATGAAAGGTATGCAGAGAAAAGAGACCAGTTTAAGAAAAAAGGTGCTCGCCATCGTGACCGAAACAAGCGGGTTCCGGTACGCGGAGAAATCGCTTTCCGCCTCCCTCTTGTTCGCGTCCACTTCCATGCCATTCCTCTTCCGTCCATTCCGACGTCGCCGGATACCGAGAACGCCGAAGCGGGCCGGTGGTGACC
>NZ_JBHWZJ010000005.1:0-60345 GCF_042728415.1 Streptomyces sp. NPDC060198
GTGCGTGTCCTCGTGACCCGCACGCCCCGGGACCCAGGGCCGGAGGCCAAGGGCTGTCCCGCTCCGCGAGGCATCGGGGCGCGGTGGTCCGACCGCCTCCCGGCCGCCCCAGAAGAAAGCCCGAGGCCCGGTCATGACGTCTTCGCCCGTCTCGCCTTCCGCGCCCGTCACCGTCATCGGTGAGACCGTCGCCGACGCGTTCGTCGGCACGACCGCCCCGGACGGTTCGACCCCGCTGACCGTCCACGCCGGCGGCGGCCCCGCCAACACCGCCGTCGCGCTCGCCCGGCTCGGTACCCCCACCCGCTTCGCCGGCCGCCTCTCGAAGGGCCCCCTCGGCACCCTGCTGCGCGAGCGGCTCGCCTCCTCCGGAGTCGACCTCGGCCCCTCGGCCACCAGCTCCCGCCCCGCGACCCTCGCCCTCGCGCGGATCGACGAGACCGGCGGCGCCTCCTACGACTTCTACGCCGACGGCACCGCCGACTGGCAGTGGACCCACGCCGAGCTCACCGCGGCACTGGCGGCCGTACCGCCCGCCGTCTGCGTCCACACCGGCAGCCTCGCCCTCGCGCTCCCGCCGGGCGCCGCCGCGATCGAAGCCGCCCTGGAACAGGCCCGGGACACCGCCACCGTCTGCGTCGACCCCAACGTGCGCCCCACCCTGGCCGACGTCGAGCACCTGCGCGCCCGGCTGCCCCACTGGTGCGCGCTGGCCGACATCGTCCGCGTCAGCGCCGACGACGTGGAGCTGCTGATGCCGGGTACCGGCCCCGAAGAGGCCGCGGACCGGCTGCTCGCGGCGGGCGCCGTGCTCGCCGTGGTGACCCTCGGTGCCGACGGCGCCCTCGCCCGCACCCGCGACTTCGGCGTCCGGGTGCCCGCGCCCGCGGTCGACGTGGCCGACACGATCGGCGCCGGGGACGCCTTCACCGCCGGACTTCTCCACCGCCTCGCGGCGGACGGGCTGCTGGGGGGCCGTCTGGACGGCTTGACCGAGCCCGCGTTGCGGAGCGCGACGGAGTTCGCCGTCGCGGTGGCCGCCCGCACCTGCGCGGTGGCGGGCGCCCAGCCGCCGTACGCCGCCGAGATGGCGGAGCGGGCGGGCTGACGGCCGCTCACGGGCCCGCCCGGGTACGGCTACCGCCGCCGCCGTTCCCGGACCCGCTCCGGTAAGCCCGGGCCGAACGCTTTCTCCCACCGCGAGCGGCTGGGACCATGACCGCGTGCCGCGCCGAGAAGAACTCCACGAACTGCTCGCACACGCCGGACTCACGGTCGTCGAGCAGGTGCCCCCGGGCAGCCTGTTCCCGCCGGAGGCGGGCCTGCGGATCGCACGGGGGACCGCCGCACCGGAGGGAGTGACCCGCGGGGCGCTCGACGCAGCGTGGTGGCGCCGTCTGCGCGATGGCGACGGCGAGTTCCTGGTGGCCGTCCTCGGACACCGGATCGGCGGCAACGACTCCTGGTGGACCCGGGTGCGGTACGCCGGGAGCGGCGTGCCGGAGCTGACCCGCGACCCCGGGTACGTGGCGCTCTCCCTCGACGGGCAGGTACTGCTGGCGGAGGTGCCCGGCGCGGACGGGCCGCGGGTGACGGCCCTCGACCGGCTGCCGGAGCGGCTGGAGGAGGCCGCCGAAGCCGCCGGGACGGAAACGGAGGCCGAGCGCGCCGAGGTGTGGGCGAAGGTTCCCGGCCGGCACGCGTTGCCTCTGCACTGGGCACAGCGGCTGGGATCCAATCCGGCCGCGCCGGACGGACTCCTGATCCGGTTGCTGGACGTGGAGGACGGCTTCCTGCACGGATGCGACCGGCCCGCCGTTCTCGATGCCGCGGTGGCGCACCCCGACCCGCGGGTGCGGTCGAGACCCGCCGACACCTTCCGGCCCAGGCTCACGTCCGATCAGTGGGTACGACTGGTCCGCGCCGAGCCGTCGCCGGACCGACGCGTCCACTGGGCCGAGCACGCCCACGCCTGGGGCGCCGGGCTCCCCGACGACCTGTACGACGACCTCCTCGCCGGACCGTCCCGGGCGCGAGCCGCCGAACTTCCGGGGCTCCCCGCAGAGCACCTCCCGGGCCTCGTGGCCGACCCCGATCCCCGGGTGCGGGCCGCGGCCTGCGCCCGCTGGGAGGAGCTCTCCTCACCGCTGCGGGAGAGCCTGCTGTCCGACACCGACCACACGGTGCGAACGGACGCGCTGCTCGCCCACCACACCGGCCTACCCATGCCCTACGAGGTGTTCGCCACTCTGCCCGATCCGCGAAGGGCGCTCCAACGGTGCCGCCTGGCGCCCGCGCTGGAGGCGGATCTGGTCCGAAGCGGGGACGCGGAGGCACGACGGGCCATGGCCGCCAACCCGGGCCTGAGCGCACAGGGCGTCGCCGTGCTGTCGGACGATCCGCGAGGCGGCGTCCGCTCCGCGGTGGCGCTGCGCGCCGATCTCACCGAGGAACAACGTGCCGGGATACGCCATGACTTCGACCCGACGTCCATGTCGCTCACCCTGTCCTGGGTCGAAGACCTGCACGGTGACACCGACGCGATGCGCCGCCTCGCCGCGTCGTCCCATCCACTGGTCCGCCGCAGTGTGGCCCGCGCCCGGCACCTTCCGCCGGACGCCGTGGCACGTCTGGCGCGGGACGAGGACCGGACGGTCCGACTGTTCCTCGCCGAATCGTGCGAGGACGCGCCGGCCGACATGCTGCTGGAGGTCTGGCGGTGGTGGGACGGCAGCTTCAGCCACCCCGACCGGCCGCGCAGCCACCCCAACTTTCCCCGTACGGGCCTGCTGCGCCACATCACCGACCCCAGCGGTCGGATGCGCAGACTGGCCCTGGACGATCCGGAGTCGACGGAGGTCGACGTCGCACGCCTGGTCCGGGACCCCGAAGCCGAGGCGCGCCGACGCGCGGCCGAGGACCCCCGGCTGTCACCCGCCGACGCGGTGCGGCTGCTGAACGACCCGGCGGCCCCCGTCCGCGCCACCGTCGTGTGCAATCCGCGGCTGCCGGCCCGCGTCCTGGCCGGACTGCTGCACGACCGGGAGACGGCGAGCGCCGCGGTCACGAATCCCGCGATCCCCGTTCCCGTCCTGCACCGCATCCTCGACGAGGCGGCGGCAGCCGTGGCAGCACTACGGCCGACGTGACCACGTGGCCGCCCCGTCAGACGCCCGGCTCGCCCCGCAGCAGTCCTTGCGGCCCGGCGTCCCGGGGGACGGCGCGGTTCAGCGAGACCGGGTTCGGCTCCCGGTGCGGGGCGCACGCGACGTCCTCCTCGGGCACCCGGCCCGTCAGCAGGTACGTCTCCAGGTGGCCGTCGACGCAGGCGTTCTCGGCGCCGCCGATGCCGTGCGAGCCCGCGTCCCGCTCGGTGACCAGTACCGCCCCGCGCAGCCGCCGCCGCAGCTCCACCGCCCCCGCGTACGGCGTCACCCCGTCGCGCTCCGCCGCCAGGACCAGCACCGGCGGGAGGCCGCCGCGCCCGGTCCGTACGTCGAGCGGATGCCGGGTCCTCGGCCAGGAGGCGCACGGCAGGTTCGCCCAGGCGCCCGCCCAGGTGGCGAACGGGGCCCGGCGGGCCGCCCGGGTGTGGTCGCGGTCCCAGGTCCGCCAGTCGGCGGGCCACACCCCGTCGTTGCACTCCACCGCCGTGCGCACCGCCTCGGCGTTCTCGTCGCCCTTCGCCGTGTACGGCCGGGGGGACGCCTGCGTGATCAGCGGCTCCGGGTCGCCCTTCGCGTACGCGGACAGGGCCGAGGCCCGCATCGCCCAGTAGTCGTCGTAGTACGCGGCATCCAGGAAGGCCGCCTGGAGCTGGGCGGTCCCGACCGTTCCGCCCGCCGGACTCCGGGAGAGCTCGGTCCGCACGAGGTCGTACCGGCTGCGCACCGCGGCGGCCGTCGTCCCCAGGCCGTACACGTCGTCGTGGCGGGCGACCCAGGAGAGGAAGTCCGCGAAGCGGGACTCCAGAGCGCGCGAGCGGGCCAGCCCCGCCCGGTAGCCGATCCGCCGGGCGTCCGGGTCGAGCGGCGAGTCGAAGACCATCCGGCGCACGTGCGAGGGGTACAGCGTCGCGTACAGCGCTCCGACGTACGCGCCCTGGTCCGTGCCCATGAACGTCAGCCGCGGCTCGTCCAGCGCGGCGCGCAGCACCTCCAGGTCCCGGGCGCCGTCCAGGGAGGAGTAGTGGCGCAGCGCCGTCCCGGCGGCGAGCGCGCACCCGTCCGCGTACGCCTTCGCGAGGACGGTCCGCTCCTGCTTGTACGCGGACGAGGGCTGCTGCGGCGAGTCGGTGGGCGCCCCGGCCGCCTCCTCGGGGGGACGGCAGGACAGCGCGGGCGACGGAGCGACACCGCGCGGGGCGTAACCGACCAAGTCGTAGGCGCGGGCGGTCTCGCGCCAGGCCGCCCAGTCGCCGACCAGCGGGAACGTGATGCTCGCCGCACCCGGACCACCCGGGTTGTAGACCAGCGAGCCCTGGTGCTCCGCCGCGTCGCCGGTGGCGGCGGTACGGCTGACGGCGAGTGCGATCCGCGGACCGTAGGGGTGCGCGTAGTCGACCGGCACGGTGAAGGTCCCGCAGCGCAGCGACTCGGGCAGCATCTCGCTCTCCGGGCAGTCGCCGAACGCGATGCCCCGCTCCCGGGCCCGTCCGGCGGCGATCATCGTGCCCCATGCCTCGGGGACCGTGACGTCCGCCCGGGCCGCCGTCCCGGCCCGCGGGGTGGCGGCCGGGGTGGTCGCCGTGGCTGACGCGGCCGTCAGCGCGGCGAGGACCAGTGCCCCGGCCGTCGCGTACCGCGTGACTGCTCCCACCGGATGGTCCCTTCGTCCCTGCCCCGCGGGACGTCCTGCGGGGAAGAGGATCGTCGGGCGCGCGGAGGGCGAAGTAAAGGACCGTCGGACGGCGTGCGGAGGCGTGTCCGGCGTGACCGACCGGCGCGCCCGGAATCAGTACGCGTGCCCCGTGCGGCCGGCGCGACGGCCCGTCAGGGCGGCTCGCAGCAGCGGGTCCTGCACGGCGTGCAGGCCCCGCACGGCGACGGCGGCGAGCAGATGCAGGTGGGCGCCGCGCCCCGGGCCGGGAGTCCGCAGCGAGTCGAGCCACTCCTGCCCGGCGGGCGAGGCCCACGGACTGTACGGATGGTTCTCGATCCGCACGATGAGCAGGCAGCCCACCACGAGCACCAGCGGCAGCACGAACCAGACGATCGCCGGTCCACCGGGTGAGAGCGACCGGCCCGGGAGCGTCACGGACGCCAGCGCCAGCACCACGATCAGCACCGCCGTGCGCCGTACCTCGCCCAGCGCCGCCGCCGTCGCGCCGCGCAGCGCCTGCGGCATCGCCAGTCCCGCCGCCACCAGACGGTCCGCCAGCGCGCGTACCGGCTCGGCCGACGCGGCGGCTGCCCGTACCGGCGCGATCCGTGACTGGCCCTCGGGCCCGATGGCCTGGATCACCGTGCGTTCGACGTCGTCCCGGCCCTGAGGGTCCACCACCGTGGCCCAGCCGGTGTGGGCCAGCAGCAGGCTCTGCCGCAGATGCATGGAGACCAGCGCGAGGTCGGCGACGCGCTCCGGACCTCCGGCGAGGAACGCGGTCTCGTACAGGCTCAGGTCGTACGCCGCCGGCCCCGGCCGACGGGAGGAGACGGCTCCCGGGTGGGCGGCCCTGGCGGCGGCGAGGCAGAGCCGCAGACAGGAGAGGGCCGCCGCGGCCCATGCGATCAGCAGACACATCAACCAGACCATGACCGAGTTCTATGCGAGTCGAGGAGAAACCGGTCCGGTCCGTTCACCATTCGGACACAGAGAGGGAGGAAGTTCGTTTGCGCGGTGGCCGCTTACCGCCCGCAGTAGCGTGGCGGCCATGATCGTATGGCTCAACGGCACCCACGGCGCGGGCAAGACGACGACCAGCGCGCTCGTGCAGCGGCTGATCCCGGACTCACGGGTGTTCGACGCCGAGAAGGTCGGCGAGACGCTCATGGACATCAAGCCGACGCTGCCCTGGACGGGCAACTTCCAGGACTGGCCTCCGTGGCGCCCCCTGGTGGTCGAGACCGCCCAGCACGTGCTCGACTACACCGGCGGCACCCTGGTGATGCCGATGACCGTCCTGGTCGAGGAGTACTGGCGCGAGATCAGCGCGGGCCTCGCCCACCACGCCATCCCCGTACGCCACTTCGTCCTCCACGCCGGCCAGGACACCCTCCGCGGACGCATCGAGGGCGACACGGACATGGGCCCCTCCGCGTTCCGGCTGAAGCACCTGGAGCCGTACGCCGTGGCGGCCGACGCCTGGCTGCACCGGGAGGCCGAGGTCGTCGACACCACCCGCCTCACTCCCGCCGAGGTGGCCCGGCACATCGCGGAGGCGGTGGGGGGATGAGAGGCCCGGCGGCGGGGAGGACAACCGATATTCCTCTTGGGTTTCCTGGCGCAATCGTCGATCGGCATCCTCGGGCGGCCGCTTGTTCTGCTTCAGGGGGCGCCGGGGCCGGATCCGGAGGTGGGGCCGATAGTCTTTCGGGGACGGAGGAAGTCGTGGGCGGGAAGCAGGAAGCCGTGACGGATTCGGTGGTGCGCGCAACCGGCGAGGACGACAGGACGCAGATTGCCGTACGACGCGACGAGGACGATTCCTATGCGCAGTTGCGTCGCTACCACGTGTATGTGGATGGGAAGCGTGTAGGCAGCGTACGGCCGGGTGAGGTGTGTTCGGTACCGACCCCGGCCGGCACGCACACGGTTCAGGTGAAGATCTCATGGTGTTCCAGTCCGGTCCTCTCGGTCGAGGTGGCACCCGGGCAGCGGAAGAGCCTCAACTGCCGTGCGATTCCCGGAGCGGAGTCCAATCCCGTAGGAGTGTTCAGCAAGCGGCACGAATTCCTCGTGCTCCGCTGACGGCGGAACCGTCCGCACCGGGAACGCAGCCGGTCGTCTCGCGCTCAGCTGCTCCCGCCGCCGCAGCTGGAGCTGCTCCCACCGCAACTTGAACTGCTGCTCCCACAGCTCGAACTGCTTCCGCCGCAACTGGAGCCGCCCGAGCCGCTCCCGCCACAGCTGGACGAGCCGCCACCCCCGCAGCTGGATCCGCTCCCCGCGCCACAGCTCGAACCGGAACCGGAGCCGCAGCCGCCGCCCGGACCCGTCCCCGCGCACCACACCACGGGCACCATCGCCACACCCGCCACGGACGAGTCGGCAGCCCCGTGGTGGCGCGCCGAGGAGGACCCGCTCCGGACGGGGGACCCCGGCGCCCCGTACCGCGCGGCGGCCGTCAACTGGTCGCGCAGCGCCGTGTCCGCCAGCGACCGCAGCCCGAAGGCGGCCACCAACTGCGCGGGCGTACCGGCCGAGCCGGCACGGGCCGTACGGTACGCGCGCGCCGCTGCCTGGCCCGCCTTGGTGATCCGTGCCCGGGCGCGCGACCCCGCCACCAGAGCGCAGACTCCGCCGAAGAGGATCGCCGGCAGCATCTTGACGATGAACGGGAGAGGTATCTCGCCAAATCCGTCGATGACCGCGTACTGGACGAAGGTCGCCACCATGGACACGGGGAAGAGCGCGAGACAGACCAGGCCCTGGATCCCTGCCCAGCGGCGGCGCGTGCGCACCTCCTCCGGACGCGCCAGCAGGTCCCGGGCCGCCAGCCCGTCGCCGATCTCCTGCACGGCGGGGTGGTGCATGACCGAGAAGCGCAGGATGTGCAGCGCCCCGTTCGGGGCGGACGCCAACTCCTGGAGTACCGCGCGCTCCACCGGGTCATGGGGCTCTGCCCGCACGACCGAGACCACCCCCGGGCCGCCGATCACGATGCGCCCGTCGGTGTGCAGAGCGGTGAGAGCGGTGTCCATGACTCTCCCCGGGCCGCCGACCAGGAACGCCGCCTCGTGGTCGTCGTGCACCGCGGTGCCGGAAGCGGCGAGCCCCCGGCCGCTGCGCGAACGCCCCGTGAGGAGCAGGACACTTGAGGTCACGATCGCGACCGTCAGCAGCAGGGCGAGCAGGTTCATGGTCATCGGTTCCCCCCGGAAGACGTCCTGAGCGTGTGGGTGGTGGTGGCGAACGCGGCCCGCGCCGCGCGGACGAGCCGGGTCGTGCGCCGGGGCGGTCGTGCCCCCGCCCGGTCCTGCCACCAGTGGGTCAGCCGCCGCCGGGCCGCGTCGTCGGCGGGCTCACCCGCGACCAGCAGGTGCTCGGCGAAGGCGAGCGCGTCACGGCGGTAGCCGGATGCGGGCGGCCGGCCCTCGGCGTACCGGAGGAACGCGGGGCGGTAGCCCGCTCCCAGGATCTCCGGCAGCTCCGGCGCCACCTTCGCGACGATGCCGGCCCGCTTGGCGGCCAGGGCCCGGCTCTGCACTCCCAGCCGCTCCGCGTCGAAGCCCGCGGGTACGGGGGCCCCGGCGACGAGCGAGGCGAGCAGCCCGGCCTGGGCCCCGGCCAGCCGCTCACGGGCCCCGGTCGTGTCTCCGGCCGGGGGCGCCACACGCGCCGACCCGCGCGCCGACCCGCGCGCCGACCCGCGCGCCGCACCGCTCGTACGACCGGACCGGCGCGTCGCCTCCAACGTCTTGCGGATCATGGCGAGTTCGCCGGCCAGCTCCTCCGCGGGCGGGAAGTCGTCATCGCGTTCCAGCAGCACGCCGGGCGGGTCCACCCGGGACCGCAGCTCCGTCAGGACGTCCAGCACCGGGGCCGTCACCGGATGGGCGTGCGTGTCGTGCCAGACTCCGTCCTTCTCGACGCCGCCCGCCACATGGACGTAGGCGATGGCCTCCACCGGCAGCTCGTCCAGTGCCGTGGCGGGGTCCTCGCCCCGGTTGACGCGGTTGGTGTGGAGGTTGGCCACGTCGATCAGCAGGCGGACCCCGGTCCTCGCGACCAGTTCGGCCAGGAACTGCCCCTCCGTCAGCTCCTCGTCCGGCCAGCCGACCAGCGCCGCGATGTTCTCCAGCGCCAGCGGCACCGGCAGCGATTCCTGAGCGATCCGCACGTTCTCGCAGAGCACGTCCAGGGCGTCCCAGGTCCTCGGTACGGGCAGTAGATGGCCCGCCTCCAGCGCGGGCGCACCGGCCGCCGGCCCCCCGGCCCGTACGAACGCGACGTGCTCCGTCACCAGCGGCGCACCGAGCAGCTCCACGCGCGCCGCCAGGTCCGCCAGCCGCCGGGGATCGGGGCGCTCCGCGCCGCCGAGGCCCAGCGCCACCCCGTGCGGCACCACCGTGACGCCCCGCTCCCGGAGCCGCACCAACGAATCCGGCAGATGGTCCGCGCAGAGGTTCTCCGCCACGGCCTCCACCCACTCGACGCCCTCCAGCGCCTCCACCGCGTCCGCGATCTCCGGACGCCAGCCGATTCCGATGCCGAGCCTCATGAGTGCTTCCCCCTCTCCGGGCGATCCGTTCGCTGCCCGTGGGGAGGTGATGACCCCGGCGCGCGGCGGCGAACCCGAACGAGGAGACGTTCAGAGGAGGATTTGAGGTTGCGGGGGCGGGGCGGGCCGCTGTGTGGTGGCGGTGCGTGGTGGACTGCGCGGGCTGGCCCAGGACGCCGGGCGGATCACCGTGCCGGTGCAGTTCCTGGTCCAGTGGGACGATCAGATGGTGCCGCGGGACGAGAGCCTGGCTTTGTTCGACGCCCTGGCCTCGGGTGAGAAGACGCTGCACGCCAACCCCGGCAAGCACGGGGACGTACCGTCGTTCGAAGTGGACGGCTCGCTGGGGTTCTTCGTCCGGCATCCGAGCTGACACGCACACCGTACTCGGCGCGCCGGCCCGGAACTCGTTCCCGGCCGGCGCGTTCGGTACCGACGGTTCGGCATGTCCGAGCGGTCGCAGGTGCGGCACATCGATGACGACGAGGGCAGGCGGCCACTGCGGATCGTCGGCAGGGGCACGGGGCCGGCGGTCGCCCGGCGCGGCAAAGCCGTTCTCTCGGCACCGAGATCGATGGTGTCGGACCGGTCACCGCCCGATACGTGCGTGCAGGGCAAGTGCGCCGGCAAGGGCGAGCACGCCCGATCCGAGCAGTGCGAGCGTGCCTCGCGAGCTGATCACGCGGTGAGGGCCGACGGCCAGTACAGAGCGCCGTCCCTGGATGGACAGCGCACTTCCGGTGCTCTGGATGGACCCCAGCGAAACGAGGGACATGGCAGAGCCGATCGAGCCGACTGACAGGGAAGAGCCGATGGACCCTACGGACAGGGCGCTGCCGACCGAACCGATGGACAGCACGGACCCGACGGAGCCGATGGACAGGAACGAGTCCGTCGACCACAGGGAGAGCGAGGAACCCCCGACGGTGCGGGAGGAGATATGCGCCATGAGAGTCATCATGCCGCGAACGGGGCCGGCGTACCGGCGTACCCGGTGACAATCGCCTCGTCAGCCTCACGCTGGCGACGGGGCGCCTGGGCACGTGCCTCACACCGGTCACCCCGGACCGTTCGTCGGACGGAAGCCGGTCAGCCCGCCGTACGCGCCCGGAGCGCCGGGTGGTCCGCGATCACCGTGGCCGAGTTCGGGGCGATCTCGGTGAACCCGGCGTCGCGCACCACGGGCAGACCGCTCACCGTGAGGCGGTGCCAGGTCTCCGCGTCCGGGGTGGCCACCGAGAGCGGGAAGCCCGCCTCCTGCCACTCCTTGCGCTCGGCGTCCGTCAGCTCCCACCAGGCGAGCTGTGCGCCATGGCCGACCTGGGCCATCGTCTTGCCCGCCGACATGTCGATCCCGGGGTTGAGCCAGAGGACCGGGCCGGCGGTGTCCGGGGAGGCCGGGGGCTCGGGGTCGTCCAGGTCGGTGCCCGAGACCTGGAGCTTCGCCAGCTCCTTGGGCCAGCCGTCCAGCGGGACCGGTGGATAGACGCGGACCTCGGCGGCGTCCCCGGTGACCGTGATCCCGGGCAGCGTGCCCGCCTTGCGCCACTCGGCGCCCCGGGCCCGCCGCACCACCTTGCGTATCCGGGCGTCCTGCCAGTCGCGCATCGCCTGTGCCCACTCGCCGTCTCCGAGCGCACGGTCGTCGGCCAGGATGGTGAGCACCGCGCGGGCCGCCGTGCGGAGAGCGTCCGTACGGGCGGGCGGGTCGGTCTTCTCGATGTGCACCACCAGCGGCAGCACGAACTGCGGTGCCTCGTCGCGCGGGGTCGGCTCGGTCCGGAACGGGCTGTCCGCCGGAAGCGGTCCGGCCGGCTCGGCCGGTGTGACCGGGGGTGTGGCGGTCGGGGCGGGTGCCGTCGTGCCTGCGGGAATGTCGTTGCTGCTCACGGAGCCAGTCTGCCAGGCACCTCTGACATGGCGGGCCCCCCGGTGGGCCGCTTGGATTCGTGGCATGTTCCGGGCGAGGATGCACCGCATGAAGAGCGACATATTCTCCGGTGAGCACATGGCGGAGCAGGCCACCGTCCCCGGTATGACCCTGCAGAACACCAAGTCGGTCAAGTACGCGGTCAGCGGGGAGATGCACGCCCGCCAGGGTTCGATGATCGCGTTCCGGGGCGACCTGAAGTTCGAGCGCAAGGGCCAGGGGATCGGCGGCATGCTCAAGCGGGCCGTCACCGGTGAGGGGCTGCCGCTGATGGCGGTCCGTGGGCAGGGCGAGGCGTGGTTCGCGCACGAGGCGCAGAACTGTTTCATCGTCGAGATCGAGCAGGGGGACGTGCTCACCATCAACGGTCGCAACGTCCTCTGTTTCGACTCGACGCTCGCGTACGAGATCAAGACCGTGAAGGGTGCCGGAATGACCGGCGGTGGCCTCTTCAACAGTGTCTTCAGCGGGTACGGGAAGCTGGGCCTGATCTGCGAGGGCCATCCGATCGTGATACCCGTCATGCCGCAGCAGCCGGTCTTCGTCGACACGGACGCGGTCGTCGGCTGGAGTGCGCAGCTCACCACCTCGCTGCACCGCTCCCAGAGCTTCGGCTCGATGGTGCGGGGAGGTTCGGGCGAGGCGGTCCAGCTGCGGCTGGACGGGGAGGGCTTCGTCATCGTGCGCCCGAGCGAGCTGAAGCCGGAGAAGACGTCGGCCGGGTGAGCTCGCTGTCTTCGGGGGCGTGGCCGAGGGGCGCGGTGCCGTCGTACGCTCGGCGCATGGACGACCAGACGTACTGCGCGGCCCCCGCCCCTTCGGGCCTCGGGCCGGACGTACCCGCCGACGCGGGCGGGCCGTTCGCCGAGTGCGTGCTCTGCCGGAAGCCGACGGAGTACCCGGAGTCGACGAAGGGCGCCACCCTCTGCCCGGTCTGCGCCTGGCAGGAGGCCGGCCGCAACGCCTGCTCCGGATGACCGGGTGTCGGCGGACGGGCCCGGGGGCCACCAGGACCCGGCCGCCTTCCGGTCGCACTCCGGCCCGTCACCTTCCCGGGGCCGCCCGCATCAGCTCCGACACCTTCACGAACCGGTAGCCGCGCGCGCGGAGTTCGGGGACGATCCTGCGTACCGCCTCCTCGGTGACCGGGGCGGCGCTACGGGTGCAGTGCAGCACCACCAGCGAGCCCGGGGTCACGCCTTCCAGCACCTGCTCGGCCACCGCGTCCGGGTCGGTCGCGAACGCGTCGCCGCCGACCACGTCCCACTGGACCGCCGTCACCTTCTCGGTGGCCAGCGCACGCAGCGCCTCGTCGTCGTAACAGCCGCCGGGGAAGCGGAAGTACGGGACGACGTTGCGGGCTCCCGCCGTGCGGAAGGCGGCGAACGCGCGCTCCACCTCGCCCTTCATCTCCTCCTTCGACACGGCCGGCAGACCGTAGCAGGGGGAGGAGAAGGAGTAGTGGCTGTAGGAGTGGTTGGCGATCTCGAAGGTGGGGTCCGTGCCGATCGCCCGGGCCTGGTCCGGGTACTCCTGGGCCCAGCGGCCGGTCATGAAGATCGTCGACTCGACCTTGAGGCGGTGCAGCAGGTCGATCAGCGGCGGGTTGTCGAACGGTTCGCCCGCCGCCGCCCGGTCGCCCTCGTCGGCCGTCATGTCGGCGTCGAAGGTGAGCGCCACGACCTTCTCGTCCGTCGAGACCGCGCTCTTCGGCCGCCGTTCGAAGACCGGGGTGAGGCCCTCGGGGCCCGGGGCGAGGGTGGGCGGCCGGGGGATCTGCTGTCCGGCGGCCGGGTCGGGGACCGTGGAAGCGGACGCGGACGCGGCGGAAGTGGGGGAGGAGGCGCCCTGCGGCGGTCGCGTGGTGGCGGGGTGCCCGCCCGGACCGCCGCATCCGGCGAGCACCCCGCTCAAGACAGCCAGACCGGCCAGGCAGACAGAACCGATCAGAGGCGAGACTTTCCGTGCTGAGGTATTCACTCACGGAAAATATCGGACAATATGATTTATTTGGGTCAGGTGGTCCCTGCGGCGCTCGGAGCGCCCCGATCGGCCGACGCGCTCTCCTCCGGGACCGGCTCCGCCGCCGTCGCGGACGGGGCCGGATCGGCCGACGCGCTCCCCTCCGGGGCCAAAATGGCCGTCGTCGCGCCCGCGGCCGGACCTGCTTCTGCCGCGGGCGCGGCAGGTGCGCCCTCCCTCCCGGGCGTGGCTCCCCAGGGCGTGTGGTGGAACAGCAGGTTCAGCAGGAACGCCGTGAACGCCGCCGCCGTGATTCCGCTGCCGAACACGATCTGCACCCAGGACGGGAAGTTCGCGTAGATGCCGTCGGACATCTCCGGCAGCAGGCCGATCCCCAGCGCCACCGCGGCGATCGTCAGGTTGTGGCCCCGGTCGAGGTCCACCCGGCGCAGAGTGTTCACGCCGACCATGGTCACCGTGGCGAACAGCACCAGGGCGGCGGCCCCCACCACCGGGCCGGGCAGCGCGGCGACCAGCTCGCCGAGCCTCGGGATCAGGCCGAGCACGACCAAAACGCCGCCCGCGACCGCCGTGACGTAACGGCTGGAGACCCGGGTCAGTCGGATGAGTCCGACGTTCTGGGAGAAGACGGTGTCCATGAAGGAGTTCATCGCGCCGCCGAGCACGCCCGACAGCCCGTCCGCCGCGAGTCCGCGCGCCAGGTCCTTGTCCGTGAGGGGCCGTCCGGTCGCCTCGCCCACCGCCAGCATCGTGGCCGTCGACTCGGTGAAGATCACCAGCATCACCACGCACATCGAGACCACGGCCGACACCGGGAACTCCGGGGCGCCGAAGTGGAAGGGGGCCGCCAGTCCCATCCAGTCCGCGTCCGGGACGCCGGAGAAGTCGGTGAGATCGAGGGGTATGGCGACCAGGGTGCCGACGATCAGGGCGATCAGAATGCCCGTCTGCCCGGCGAAGCCCCTCACGAAGCGGGCGAAGAGCACGATGAAGACGATCACCCCGGCGGCCAGCCCGAGCCGGGTCCCCGACGCGTAGTCGGCCGCCTCCGGGTCGCTGCCGGTGATGAGCCCGGCGGCCACACCGATCAGGGAGAGGCCGATGACGGTGATGACCACACCGCTGACGAGGGGTGGGAAGTAGCGGACCAGTCGTGCGAACGGCACGGCCATCAGCAGTCCGAAGAACCCGGCGGCCAGCATCGAGCCGTACACCGCCTGCATGCCGTACTCGCCGTGGATCAGGATCATCGGGGTGACCCCCGCGAAGGTGGCGCCCGTGACGACCGGCAGGCGTACACCGAGGACCTTGCCGACGCCGAGGCTCTGGATCAGGGTGATCAGTCCGGCGACCAGCAGGTCCGCGTTGATCAGCAGGCCGATGGTCGAGGTGTCGAGCCCGGCGGCCCCGCCGAAGACCAGTGGCACGGTGACGCAGCCGGTGTACATGACGAGCACGTGCTGGAGTCCGAAGGTGGCGAGCCTGCCCGCAGAAGGGCGCCGATCGACCGGATGGACGTCCCGGTCCCCAGGCGGAACCGGTGCTTCTGATACGTCCATGTCATGCCCTCCTGTGCAGGTCGCTGCGTTGGAGTGCATTGAGCCAGTCGTTCTTTGAGAACGTGCGGCCGTGGGATGACGCGTGTGTTACGGAGGAAGGGGCGGTCTCCGGCGCGATCCGGCTGCGGGGCCGGTGCTCTGACGGTGTCCCGACGCCGCGCCGACCGCGCCCGGCCGGTGGTCCGACGTGCCCTGCCAACGGCCCGACCGCGCCCGGCGGTCCGAGGCTGCCTTGCCGGTGGCCCGACCGTGCTCTGTGGGTGGGTGGGTGGTCCGGCCGTGCTCCGACGTTGCCCGGCCGTTGTCCTGACGGGCCGTCGGAATCGCGGGGCCCGGCGCACGGGCCACCGCGCCCCGGGAAGCGGGGTCGGCGGTGGCCCGAAGCCGGACGGTCAGGCGAGGGTGGCCGTCAGGGTGATCGTCGTACCGGACAGCGCCTGGCTGACCGGGCAGTTGGCCTTGGCGTCCTCGGCGGCCTTGACGAAGCCCGCCTCGTCCAGGCCGGGCACCTGGCCCTCCACCGTGAGGTGGATGCCGGTGATGCCGGTGCCGGGCTGGAACGTCACCTCGGCCTGGGTGTTCAGACGGGTGGGCGGGGTGCCGGCGCCGGCCAGGCCGTTCGAGAGGGCCATCGAGAAGCAGCTGGAGTGTGCGGCGGCGATGAGCTCCTCCGGGCTGGTCTTGCCGTTGGCCTTCTCGGCGCGCGAGGGCCAGGAGACGGGGAACTCGCCGACACCGGACGAGTCGAGGGTGACGACACCCTTGCCCTCCAGCAGGTTGCCTTCCCAGACCGTGTGGGCCTGACGCGTGGTAGCCATGGTGAATCCCTTCGAAAACGGTGCGCGCGGTCGCGCGGGGCCACGGCACCTCGTGTGCCGCGGAACCGGTGAACGACGCGGCCACCCGGAGGAGTCGCGCCGTCACCCCCACGAACCTACTGCGCCACCAGCCCTTTCGCGTCCCTCGCCAGTGCCGTCAGCCGGGAGATGGCCCGGAAGTACTTCTTGCGGTACCCCCCGTTCAGCATCTCCTCGCTGAACAGCCGGTCGAAGGGTATGCCCGAGGCGAGGACCGGGATCTCGCGGTCGTAGAGCCGGTCGGCGAGGACCACCAGACGCAGCGCCGTCGACTGGTCCGGCACCGGCACCACACCGGTGAGGCAGACCGCGTCCACCCCGTCGGTCATCGCCCCGTACCGGCTGGGGTGCACCTCGGCCAAGTGGCCGAGGAGCGCGGTGAAGTCGTCCAGCGCCGCGCCCGGGGTGGCGTACGCGGCCTTGGTGACCTGCGCGTCGTCGAACGGTGGCGGGGCCTCGGGCAGGCCCCGGTGCCGGTAGTCCTGGCCGTCGATCCGCAGCGGGCGGAAGTGCGCGGAGAGTCCCTGGATCTCCCGGAGGAAATCGGCGGCGGCGAACCGGCCCTCGCCGAGCTTGCCCGGCAGCGTGTTGGACGTGGCCGCCAGCGCGACGCCCGCCTCCACCAGCCTGCTGAGCAGCGAGGAGACCAGCACGGTGTCGCCCGGGTCGTCGAGCTCGAACTCGTCGATGCAGAGCAGCCGGTGCCCGCTCAGGGTCTTCACGGTCTGCTGGAAACCCAGCGCGCCGACGAGGTTCGTCAGCTCCACGAACGTGCCGAAGGCCTTCAGCGCCGGCTCGGCGGGCGTGGCGTGCCAGAGCGAGGCGAGCAGATGGGTCTTGCCGACGCCGTACCCGCCGTCGAGGTACACCCCGCGCGGACCGGCCGGGGCCGCGGGCTTCTTCGCGAACCACCGCCGCTTGCCCTCGCCCGACGCGTACGCCCCGCCGAGACCGGCGGCGAAGGAGCTGAGCACCGTGACGGCCTCGCTCTGGCTCGGCTGGGTCGGATCGGGGACGTACGTGGCGAAACGCACCGAATCGAAGCGCGGCGGCGGCACCATCTCGGCGACCAGATGATCGGCGGGGACGTGCGGCCGACGGGCGCACAGGGACAGCGGAGTCGCGCCGGTGAGGGAGTTCGCACCCGGAGCGGTGGTGGAGGACGACACAACTCTCCACCTTAAGGGCCGTGCCACACTGCCTGACATGCGAAGCCTGTTCCCTGTGACGGACCTGACAGCCACGGGTGCCCCCGACCCTGCCGGCGCCGACGACCACGAGTGGAGTCTCGACGCACTGGCCGAGGCGTACGCCTACCCCGGGGGCCCCGGACCCTGGCTGCGCGCCAACATGGTCACCACCCTGGACGGTGCCGCCCAGCACGACGGCCGCTCGCAGTCCATCTCCTCCCCCTCGGACATGCGGATCTTCGGCACCCTGCGGGGCCTCGCCGACGTCGTGATCGCCGGCGCCGAGACCGTACGTACGGAGGGCTACCGGCCCGCCCGCGCCCGGGAGGCGTTCGCCGCGCGGCGGGCGGCGGCCGGGCAGGGGCCCGCTCCCGCCGTCGCCGTGGTCAGCGGAAGCCTCGACCTGGACTTCACGGCTCCGCTCTACACCGCACCGCTGGTCCCGACCCTGGTGCTCACCGGGGCGGACGCACCGGCCGACCGGGTTTTTGCCGCCCGGAAGACGGGCGCCCTGGTGGTGGTCGCCGGTGAGGGCACCCGGGTGGACCCCGCGAGAGCCGTCCGGGAGCTGGCCGCCCTCGGCCTGACCCGGCAGCTGACCGAGGGCGGGCCCCGGCTGCTCGGCCAGTTCGTCGCCGCCGGTGTGCTCGACGAGCTCTGCCTGACCGTCTCGCCGATGCTGACGGCGGGCGAGGCGCAGCGGATCGCGGGAGGCCCGTCGGTACCCGTGCCGGAACGCTTCGCCCTGGCAGGGCTGCTGGAGGAGGACGGGTTCCTCTTCACCCGGTACCGCCGCCGCTGAGGCGCGGTGCGACTCCGCCCGGCGCTGGGCCGCGACTCCGCCCGACTCTTAACGGAATTTGCCGTTCCGCTTGGCTTCCGCTGGGCACACTTACCCCTGCAATCTCCGTGCGATCACGGGGAAGGATGGTTTCAGCAGCGGCCTTCCACCAGGCCGGCCGGATGAAGAAGCGGAAGGGCGCCCGTCGTGTTCACAAGCGTTTTGATGATCGAGAAGCCGCTCACCCCCGAGGACGTCGAATTCGTCACGACCCTCCACGGCGACGAGCGGATCTCGTTCATCGTGCTCATGCAGCCACGCGGCGACCAGGCCGACGTCCTGCTCCGCGCGATCGACGACGTGGCGCTCGGGGAGCTGCGGGACGCCGCCAACGAGGGCGACGAACCCGAGGGCAAGGAGGCCCGCGAACCCGCCCGGCTGGCACTCCAGCACTCGCTGCTCGCCCTGCGGGCGGCGGGGTCCGAAGCGGTGGGGCAGGTCGTGGAAGACCACCCGCTGGACAGCCTCAAGACCGTGGTGGACCAGGCGGAAGCCGACGAGGTCATCGTGCTGACCGCCCCGCACTACGTGGAGGAGTTCTTCCACCGCGACTGGGCGTCCCGGGCCCGCCACAAGGTCGGCGTCCCGGTGCTCAAGCTCTTCGCACACAGCGAATAGGCTGGGCACCGGTGCCGGGCGGACCCGGCACCGCGACCGACTTCAGGGAGAGACACGCATGGCAACCGGTATTCCTGCCGCCATGGAACGGCCGCACTTCATCGGCATCGGCGGCGCCGGAATGTCGGGCATCGCGAAGATCCTCGCCCAGCGGGGCGCGAAGGTGGCGGGCAGCGACGCCAAGGAGTCCGGGACCGCCGACGCGCTGCGCGCGCTGGGGGCGACCGTCCACATCGGTCACGCCGCGGCCCACTTGGCCGACGACGCGACCTGTGTGGTCGTCTCCAGCGCCATCCGCGCCGACAACCCGGAGCTGCTGCGCGCCGCCGAACTCTCCGTCCCGGTCGTGCACCGCTCCGACGCGCTCGCCTCGCTGATGACCGGTACCCGTGCCATCGCCGTGGCCGGCACGCACGGCAAGACGACCACCACGTCGATGCTCGCCGTCGCCCTCTCCTCGCTGAACCTCGACCCCTCGTACGCCATCGGCGGCGACCTGGAGGGGCCGGGCACCAACGCCGCCCACGGCGGCGGCGAGATCTTCGTGGCGGAGGCCGACGAGAGCGACCGCAGCTTCCAGAAGTACGACCCCGAGGTCGCGATCGTCCTCAACGTCGAGCTGGACCACCACGCGAACTACGCCTCGATGGACGAGATCTACGAGTCCTTCGAGAAGTTCGCCGGGAAGATCAACCCGGGCGGCACCCTCGTCGTCGCAGCCGACCAGCCCGGGGCCGTCGAACTCACCCGGCGACTGCGCGAGAGCGCCCCGTCCGACCTGAACATCGTCACCTACGGCGAGTCCCAGAACGCCGACGTCCGCGTCCACAAGGTCACCCCGCGCGGGCTGACCAGCGAGGTCACGGTCCTGCTGAACGGCAGGTTCCTCACCTTCACCGTCTCCGTCCCCGGCCGTCACTACGCCCACAACGCCGTCGCGGCCCTCGCCGCCGGTGTCGCCCTCGGCATCCCCGCGCACAACCTCGCCTCCGCCCTCGGCACGTACACCGGGGTCAAGCGCCGCCTCCAGCTCAAGGGCGAGGCCGCGGGCGTCCAGGTCATCGACTCGTACGCCCACCACCCCACCGAGATGACCGCCGACCTGGAGGCCATGCGCGGCGCCGCCGCCGACGCCCGCATCCTGGTCGTCTTCCAGCCCCACCTCTTCTCCCGCACGCAGGAGCTCGGCACCGAGATGGGCCACGCCCTCGCCCTCGCCGACGCCTCCGTGGTCCTGGACATCTACCCGGCCCGCGAGGACCCGGTCCCCGGCATCACCAGCGCGCTGATCGTCGACGCCGCGCTGGCGGCCGGAGCCGACGTCACCGCCGTGCACGACAAGGCGGACGTTCCGGGGGTCGTCGCGGGAATGGCGAAGCCCGGTGATCTCGTTCTCACCATGGGAGCGGGCGACGTCACCGACCTCGGCCCGCACATCCTGGACCAGCTGTCGAAGTGAGGGAGCGAGCCACCGTGCCGTACGACATCGAGAAGCCAGACGAGCAGTGGCGGGAAGAACTCTCCCCGGCCGAGTACGCCGTCCTGCGCAAGGCCGGGACGGAACCCGCCTTCGTGGGTGAGTACACCGACACCAAGACCGAGGGCGTCTACTCCTGCCGCGCCTGCGGGGCGGAGCTGTTCCGCTCCGACACGAAGTTCGAGTCGCACTGCGGCTGGCCGTCCTTCTACGACCCGAAGGACACCGACGCGGTCGAACTCATCGCGGACAACAGCCACGGCATGGTCCGCACCGAGGTCCGCTGCGCCCGCTGCGGTTCCCACCTCGGCCACGTCTTCGAGGGCGAGGGGTATGAGACCCCGACCGACCAGCGCTACTGCATCAACTCCATCTCGCTGAAGCTGACGCCCGAAGCCTGACGTCCGACGCCTGACGGGGCCGCCCGTCACCGGCCCCGTTCGCGTACCCGGTGCGGACCGACCGGCCGCCGGCGGTGTCAGCCGCCCGCGGAGAGCTGCCCGCTGAGCCGGTCGTGGAGACGGGCGCTGGGCTCGTTCAGGCCGGTGATCCCGACGGTCTTGCCCCGCTGGGCGTACCGGGCGCCGATCGTGTCGAGGACGGCCACGGACGAGGCGTCCCAGACGTGCGCGGCGGACAGGTCGATCACCACCCGCTCCGGGTCCCCCGCGTAGTCGAAGCGGGAGACGAGCTCGTTGGAGGAGGCGAAGAAGAGGGCTCCGGTCACCCGGTAGACCACGGTGGTGCCGTCCGGGTCGGTGACGGCGGTGACGTCCGCGGAGTGGGCCACCCGCTTGGCGAAGACCACCATCGCGAGGACCGAGCCGACGACCACGCCGATGGCGAGGTTGTGGGTGGCGACGACGACCACCACGGTGACCACCATGACGGCGATCTCGCCCGCGGGCATCCGGCGCAGGGTCTTCGGGGCTATGGAGTGCCAGTCGAACGTGGCGAACGAGACCATCGCCATGACCCCGACCAGGGCGGCCATCGGGATGTCGGAGACCACCGGGCCGAAGGCGATACAGAGCACCATCAGGAACACGCCGGCCAGGAACGTCGACAGCCGGGTCCGCGCCCCGGACACCTTCACGTTGATCATCGTCTGGCCGATCATCGCGCAGCCGCCCATGCCGCCGAAGAAGCCGGTGACGATGTTGGCGATGCCCTGGCCGACCGACTCCCGGGTCTTGTCCGAGCGGGTGTCCGTGATCTCGTCGACCAGCTTCGCCGTCATCAGCGACTCCATCAGCCCGACCAGCGCCATCGCGAGCGCGTACGGCGCCACGGTCGTCAGCGTGTGGAGGGTGAAGGGCACGTCCGGCAGGCCGGGCACCGGCAGGGACGAAGGCAGCTCGCCCCGGTCGCCCACGGTCGGCACCGAGATCCCCGCCGCCACGGTGAAGGCGGTGAGCACCACGATCGAGACCAGCGGGGCCGGCACGACCGTGGTGACCTTGGGGAAGAACACCAGCAGCGCCAGCCCGGCCACGATCAGCGGGTAGACCGCCCAGGGCACGTCCCGCATCTCGGGCACCTGCGCCATGAAGACCAGGATCGCCAGCGAGTTCACGAAGCCGACCATCACCGAGCGGGGGACGAACCGCATCAGTTTCGCCACCCCCAGCGCCCCCAGGACGATCTGGAAGACCCCGGCGAGGATCACGGCGGCGACCAGGTAGCCGAAGCCGTGCTCACGGTTGAGCGGCGCGACCACCAGGGACACCGCACCGGTGGCCGCCGAGATCATCGCCCGGCGCCCGCCCACCACGGAGATCACCACGGCCATGGTGAACGCGGAGAACAGGCCGACCGCCGGATCGACCCCGGCGATGACCGAGAAGGAGATCGCCTCGGGAATCAGCGCGAGCCCGACCACCAGCCCGGCCAGCACCTCGGTGCGCCAGACCTTCGGGTCGCCCAGCCAGTCGGGCTTCAGTGCGCGCAGCCGCGCGGCCGGTGAATCGGTGGAGACGGCGGGGACGGTGGAGGACAAGGCAGCGGAAACCTGTCGTGCTCGGGCACACCACCGTGTCGGGCAGGCCGAGGGCGTGCGTCAGGACGCGGAGAGCCGGGACGGCGCACCACGGTCGGGCCCGTGACCGGGACCGGAAGCGGAGAGGGAACGGACGGGGAAGGATCCGTTCGTCACCGGGCCGGTCGCGCGAAAAGCTCAGCACGGACAGGCCGCGGCGGGCCTGCGGCACGCGCATGCTGCTCTCCCGGCACGGGACCATGCGGGACCGGACCTCCGCCGGGAGCTGCGTCGGCCCCGGCGTGATGGACGGGCGCGCGGAGCGTACCCTCACCACCCCAAAAACCCTACCCCGATGTCGGGGCAGGGTTCGATGGCGGCCGTCTCGCGGGCCCGTGAGCGCGCGGTGCGGGAGTACGGGGAGTGTGGACGGTGCGGGGGCGGGTGCCGTTCGGCGGGGAGGGCGGGTGTGACGCACATCCCAGGGAGAGGTGCCCGGCCTTCCTCGGGTGCCGAGCCGCTGCCCCTGCCCCGCGTTCCCTGCCCCCGCCCGCCGTGCCCCCGCGTCTCCCGGAACGGACCGGTGAGCGCGAGGGCGGTCGGGGCGGGGTGGCGAGAGGGTTCGGTGAGTCCGGCAGCTGCCCGGAGCGGGGTGCCGGGGACCGGACCATGGGGGCCACCAAGGCCACCAGGGGTGCCCGCCCGGGTCAGGCGGCGCGGGCGAGCTCGGCGCGGCCGAAGAGTAGCGCGTACCCCGAGGGGAGTGCCTGGAGCAACCGGGCCAGGAGATCGGGGCCGGCCAGCTGGGCCACCGTGGTCAGGACGGAGCCCGTGTCCCAGCGGGTGGTGGCGGTGCTCGCGCCGGTTAGCAGGGCGAGCGAGGTGACGAAGTCACGCCCGGTGAGCGGGGCTTCGGGTCTTCCGGCGAGGAGGATGCCCGCGGCCTCTCCCGGGAGCCGGGCCGCCAGGCTCTCGCGCACGGATCCGGACAACTGTCCTCCGAGACCGGCCAGTACGAGGCGTACCGCTTCCTCGGCCCGTTCCTTGGTCGGGTACGCGCCGTCGTAGCGGATCTTTTCGAGCATCAGGGTGTAGGTCATGGCCGGAGCGCACTGGGTGGAGTCAGTCGTGTTCTGCATCGTTCGGCGGTCGCCTCTCTCGTCGCAGTGGCCTTCTCGCCCGCGCCGGAGGTGGAACGTACGGAGCCGGTGCGCGCGGGGTGCGGGGCTGGTGTTCAGCCGTTACCCGCCCATCGCGACCTCACACGTACCCACTCGAAGTGCGGGGCAGCCTTCCGGTGACGGGAACGGCGGCCATGGCCTGTCGGCCCGCCGGAATCCGCACCCAGGGCGGCTCGGCGGCCCGGCGGCCCGGCGGCTCGGCGGCTCGGCGGCTCGGCGGCTCGGCGGCCCGGCGGCCCGGCGGCCCGACGGACGTGCGGCCCGACGGACGTGCGCGGTCGGCGCCGGTCGTCACGAACTCCGTCCCGTTCAGAGGACGGGGGAGAAGAGGGTGAGGCGCAGCAGTGCCGCGAGCGCGAGTGCGGCGGGTGCGGCGTACCAGTACGTCCGCAGCCACGCGCACCTGACGGGTACCCAGGTCGCCGCCGCCAGCAGGACGGCTAGGAGGAGTCCCATCGCGGCGCAGACCCGTGCGTTGGTGACGGCCTGGGCGTCCCAGGACCCGTCGGGTTCGACCATGTAGGCGACGAACACCAGGTACCCGGTCACCAGCGCTCCCGCGACGAGGACGACGGCGGAGACGCCGGTGCCCCATCGTCCGGACGCCCAGGAGGAAGGACGGGAGGGGAGCCGGGCGGCGGCGTCCCTGTTCACGTTCACTGCGGCGTCTCCGTAGGGTGGTCGGGCTCTGGGGTGTGCCCGGCCCCCGGGCCCGCCGCGACGCGGCACACCGATCCCGGGTCGATGGCGGGGCGCCACTTAAGCTCCCGCCATGAGCGACGTCGAACTCCTTGCGGGAATTCTGTCCAAGACCGGAGACCTCGTCGAGGGCGTCCGCCCCGACCAGCTCTCCCTGCCGACCACCTGCGAGACCTACGACGTGGAGGCGCTGCGCAACCACCTCGTGGGGTGGCTCCAGGTCTTCGAGGCGGGATCCGAGGGCCGCGCGTACGAAGCCGATCCGGCGGCCCACGTCTGCGGTGACGACCCGGCCGGTGAGTTCAGGGCCGCCGCGCAGGGGCTGCTCGCCGGATGGCGGAGGCACGGATTCGACCGCCGGGTCCGGGTCCGGGAGGGCGAGTTGCCCGCGCCGATGGTGTTCGACATGACGCTCATGGAGTACCTCGGCCACGGCTGGGACCTCGCCGTCGCCACCGGGCAGGAGGTCCCCTTCACCGAGGAGGAGGGAGCGCAGGTGCTGGCCCGCGCGCGGGTCACGCTGCCGCCGCGGTTCCGGGGCGAGGGGCAGGCGTTCGGCGAGATCGTGCCGGTCCCCGAGGACGCCCCGGCGATGGACCGGTTCGTGGGCTTCCTCGGGCGCGATCCGCGGGCCGCCCGGCCGTCCTGACCGCGACTGCCGGAGGACGCCCTGGACCGTCAGGGGCGGCGTACCTTGCCCGCCAGCCGGCGGCCGATCCGGCCGAGCGTGCCCGTCTGGCGACGGTTCCACGCGCGGAAGGCATCCGTCCGGCCACTGCTCCCGGCTCGCTCGACGGCCTCCTCCACGGCCAGTACCCCGGCGGAGGAGAGCTCGCGCACGGCGGGGCGCAGCACCTCGTCCAGCAGGGCGGTGCTGGTGCCCGCCCAGTGGGCGCCCGCGTGCGGATGGGCACTCCAGTTCAGATAGCAGTCGGCGGCGAACGCGGGATCGGACCGCAGCCGGGCGAGTACCGGCTCCTCCCGCGCGGCCCTGCCGTAGGCGGCGAGCAGGTCCGGGTCGCCCGTGTGGACGAAGGCGTACAGCTCCGCGTCCGGCCGCTCCGGTGCCAGCAGACGGCGGGCCAGTGCGCCGAACGCGTGCTCCAGGACGCCCGGTTCCACCGGTTCGGCGGCCGGGCGCAGCGCCAGCGCCCGATCCGCCCAGCCCTCTCCGGGTGCCGTCTGGTCCGGAGCCTTCGCCCCGTCGGCTTCCGGCTCGGTACCAGCCCCGCGCATCGTGCGGGCGAAGTCCAGCAGAAGCAGCGCGCCGCGCTCCCGGCCGAGGATCTGGTGCGGGAAGCCGCGCAGCAGATCGTGCGCCAGTTCGGCGGCGTCCGCGTCGTCGGCCGCCGCGCCGAGAGCCGCGCTGACCAGGTGCGACCAGGTTCCCGCGCTGCGGTGGGCGTCCGAGGTGGCCGCCTCCAAGAGCATCCGGGCCTCCGTGGCGGTCGGCTCCCGGTCCGCCCAGACGAGGCCGACCGCCGAGCGCAGCACCAGCGGCTCGGCAAACGGTGAGATCCCGGCGGTCCGCAACACCCGGCTCAGCGCGGAGGTCCGGTCCTCGCCGCAACTCGCCCTGACCGCACGCGACTCGGCGCACATGCGCAGATGCGGCAGTGACTGCGTCCCGGTGAACGGAAGCGGTACCCGCCCCAACAGCCGCTCCATGGCGGCGGGATCGTCCGGGGCGATCCGGTCCAGCGCCACCAGCAGGGCGGTCCGTACGTCGAACTGCTCGTCCAGCAGCTCCAGCAGGGCCGGGCCCCAGGCGAAGTCGGCGGCGGCCAGGAGGGCGGGGGCCACCCGGTCCACGAGGGAGGGCAGCAGCTCGGCGCAGTCGATGTCCAGAAGCCGTGCCACCCGGAGGAGTTGCACGGTCCGGACGATGTCGAGTGCCGCGCCGGAGCCGCCCAGTTCGGCCAGGATCTCCGGCGCGAGGGCCTCGGACATGGCCTTGCCTTCCGGGCCGGCGAAGGCGCTCCGGTCGGGGAGTTCGAGAGAGCCGTTGCCGCCGCGTACCGCCTCGGTCACCAGCATCGCCGCGAGCGGAGCGGTCACGGCGGCCGGAGACCTTCCGTCCAGTGCGCAGAACAGCCGCCCCACCGCGTCGAATTCGCCGCCGCTGCGGTCGTCGATCGAGGCGGCGGTCAGGGCGCCGACCAGCTTCCGGGTCTGTTCCTCGTCCAGCGTGTACGGCCGCTCCGCCGCCCAGACGGCGGCCGTGGAACGCTCGGCGGGCCCGAGCGCGATCCCGGCGCAGAGCGCGGTGACGGCCAGCGGCCCGGCGGCGAACGGCTCGCCGTGCAACAGGCGTGCCTGGTCGAACAGTTCCGGCGCGCGGTTGCGCCAGACGCGGGCGGCGGTCTCGGCCCAGGCGTCACCGGACGGCGGGGACGGCCGGCCGTGCGGCCCGCCGCACAGGTGCACCCGGATCTCGGCGGCGTCGAGGAGATGGGCGTCCTCGGGGAGCACCCCGACGACCTGCTGCGGGGCGAGCGAGGGCCGCCGGGAGTACGTGGTGAACGTCAGCCGCTCCGCATGCTCCGGAGGCAGGACCGAGGAGGCCAGCCCGATCCAGCGGGCCACGTCCTCGCTCTGCCGCTCCACGAGCGCCACCCGAGCCGTTCCGCCCGAGGCGTTCTCCAGCCGCACCCGGCGCAGATCGGCGAAGACGGCGGCGAGCCACGGGCCCCGGGAGACGGCGAAGTCGCCGAGCGCCTCACGCTCCAGGCCCGGACCGGCGTGCGGCGAGGTGAGCGGGTCGGGTATCGCCCCGCTGGGGGTGACGGACACCCAGCGGGGCGAGCGCCACGCGGTGATCGGCAGCCGGTCCCCCGGCAGGCGCGCGCCGGCCGGCAGCAGCACGGCGTGGGTGTGGAACCGCAACTGCCCGGACGCGGCCCCCGGCGCTGCCAGCGGCACCGCCCGGGACAGCAGCCTGCTGCCGTCCGAGAGATGGGTGAAGCCGAACGCCTGAGGCATGGAGCGGAGTTCGGCGTCCGTGGGGAGGAACGGCACGTCCCCCGGAGGCTCGTACCCCAGCAGAGGTTCGATCTCCGAGAGCAGTGCCGTGGGTATTCCGGGGCCGACGGCGGTGAACCGCCCCACCGTCCCCTCGTCACCCGGAGCTGCCGAGGTGTAGTGCAACTGCGCGAGGCTCATGCCCGGGGCTCTCTTCGTCCTGCGGCGACCGTCCCCGAACCCGCGTGCGCGCAGGCCCGTTCCGGTGACGCGCGGGGCCGGCTCGCGACCGGGGCGGGGAGCGTTCCGCAGTCGCGTGGGGGCGACGCTATCAAGGTCCGGCGAACGTACGGAGCGATCCCGGGGACACCGGCCGAGGGGTGGGGCGAGCGACGGCTGATTCGGCCCGCCCGGAGCGCTCACGCGGGCTGGAGAAGGTCCCACCGGTTGCCGTACAGGTCCTCGAAGACCGCGACCGAGCCGTAGGTCTCGTGCCGGGGCTCCTCCAGGAACCGCACCCCGGCCGCAGTCATCCGCGTGTGATCGCCCGCGAAGTCCTCGGTGTGCAGGAAGAACCCGACCCGGCCGCCCGTCTGCGCCCCGACCGCCGCCCGCTGGTCCCCGTCCTTCGCGCGGGCCAGCAACAGGCCGGTGCCGGCCGCACCGGCGCCGCGCGGACGGACGACGACCCAGCGGGAGCCGTCGCCCCGGTCGGTGTCCTCGGCCAGCTCGAACCCGACGGCGTCCCGGTAGAAGGCGATGGCCTCGTCGTAGTCGTGGACGACCAGGGTGGTCAGGGCGATGTGGGGCATGTCGGCTCCTCGTGCACGGCGGCGGTCCAGCGCCACCCTACTGAGGCTCCGCGCCGACCCCGCAGAATGCCCCGTATGGACTCGTACGACCTCGCCCCGCTCGCCGCCCGCGCCCGGGCGCTCATCGTCCCCGGCAGACGCCGGATCCTGGGGATCGCCGGGCCGCCCGGTGCCGGCAAGTCGACCCTCGCCGCGGCCCTGGTGGAAGCGCTGGACGGTACCGCCGTACTCGTCCCCATGGACGGCTTCCACCTCGCAGGCGCCGAACTCGAACGCCTCGGGCGAGCCGCCCGCAAGGGCGCTCCGGACACCTTCGACGCCGCCGGTTACGCCGCGCTGCTGCGACGGCTGCGCGACCCCGCCACGGTCCGGCCCGCGACGGACGGCGGCGGGACGGTCTACGCCCCGGCTTTCGACCGTGCCCTGGAAGAGCCGATCGCCGGGTCCGTGGCGGTGGACCCGGGCACGTCGCTCGTCGTCACGGAGGGGAACTACCTCCTCCACGACGACGGGCCCTGGGCACCGGTGCGCGGGCTGCTCGACGAGGTCTGGTACGTGGAGATCGACCCGGACCTGCGCGTGCGGAGGCTGGTGGACCGGCACGTACGGTTCGGCAGGCCGAGGCCGGACGCCGAGCGGTGGGCCGCGGACTCGGACGAGGCGAACGCCCGGCTGGTCGAGGCCGGACGCGACCGCGCCGACCTGGTCGTCCGGCCGTCGTGACCGGTCCCCGTGACCACGCCGAGAAGCCGTGACCCGGCCGAGGTGCGCCGCCGGTGTGGCGTCCGCCCCGCTCAGCTCCGCGCGGGGGCGCCCTCCGCGGTCCCGCCGGACGCCTCGCGTTCGAAGCGGCCGATGGAGACCGTGACCGTCATCCCCGCCCGTGCGTACAGGAGATGCGCGCCCGTCAGGCTCTCGCTGTCGACGTCCAGCCCGACCGAGGGCGCGCCGCGCTCGGCGAAGAGCGCGAAGGCGCTGAGCAGCAGGGACCGCCCGATGCCGAGGCGGCGGTCCTCCCGCGCCACCGCCAACTGGCCCACCTCGCCGGCGAGGTCGCCCCGTACGTCACGGAACCGGCACAGTGCCGCGCCCGCTATCCGGCCCGCGCGTTCCGCGAGCAGCCAGAGCGACGGGTCGAACCCGTCGTACAGCAGGTCGTCGGCCCAGACGTCGTAGGGGCGGGGCTCGCCGCCCCAGCGGTCGCCGAACGCGTCCTCGACGCAGGCGTGCACCGCCCGCAGATCCCCGGCCGTTCCGGTGCACGGCCGCAGGGTGACCCCGTCGGCCCACACCGGGGTGGCGAGCGGCCCGTCCAGCGCGATGGTCATCCGCTGGTGGACCCGTGCCCGGCGGTAGCCGCGGGCGCGCAGCAGCCGTTCCGAAACGCCTCCGAGGTAGACGTAGTTGTACAGGGAGAGGTCGTGTCCGGCAGCGGTCGCCAGCTCGGCGGCCCGGGTCTCCGCCAGTTCCAGCAGCCGGGTGCCGATGCCCGCGCCCTCGTGGTCGGGATGCGTGTAGGCGTCGGCGTGGACGCGGCCCTCGCCCGTCTCGGCGGTCACGTGTCCGTAGCCCGCGACCTCCCCGCCGGGACCGGTCACGATCCAGGCGTCCCGCTCGGTGTCCAGGCGCGACCAGACGCGCAGGTACTCGTCGACGGTCTGGGCCGCCGCCGTCGCGTCCCCGGCCCGGCCGGCCGCGTTCACGGCGTCGAGGATCTCGGTGAGTTCGGATCGGAGAGGGGCGCGTACGGCGTATCCCGGCTTCATGGGAGTCCTCGCTCGGGGTCTGGGGTCGCGTCGGCTCGTGCACGCGCCCCGGTAGGGAACCAGGAGGCGTGGTGGCCCGGCAACCCTTTTTGGATCAGGGCACCTCGGAGCCGCCCCGCCCGGCCGTGCTCAGCAACGCCCCGCCGTGCCCACCCGGGCCCGTCCCGCCCAGCCCGCCCGGGCCCGTACCGCCGTGTCCCGGCGTACCAACCGTCCCGCCACGCCCGTCCGGCGCTCGCGTCCCGCGGCGGGCGGCGGCAGGATGCTCCGTGCGGCGCGCGCAGTGGTGCGCCGCCACCGGCAGCCGTACCGGCAGCACCTCTGGAGGCACCGCATGACCAGCCCGAACCCGCCCGAGCCCTTCACCGCCGACGTCTACCGGGCCCGGATGGCCCGTGCGGCCGACTCCGCCGCCGAGGCCGGGCTGGCCGGTGTCCTGGTGGCGCCCGGCCCGGACCTCGTGCACCTGACCGGCTACCAGCCCGTCAGCACCGAGCGCCTCACCCTTCTCGTGCTGACGCCCGGTCAGGAGCCGGTGCTGGTCGTACCGGCCCTGGAGGCGCCCGACGCCGAGGCGGCGATCGGTGCCCCCGCCCTGTCGTTGCGCGACTGGACCGACGCCAGAAACCCGTACGAGGTGGCCGCCCCGCTCCTCGACGCGGCCGGCCGGTACGGGATCAGCGACAACGCCTGGGCCATGCACCTGCTCGGGCTCCAGCAACTTCTGCCCGGCACCTCCTACGCCTCGCTCACCCAGGTGCTGCCGATGCTGCGGGCGGTCAAGGACGCGGCCGAGCTGGAGCGGCTCGCGGCGGCGGGCGCGGCGGCCGACGCCACGTACGAGGAGATCCTGAAGGTTCCCTTCGCCGGGCGGCGGGAGACCGAGGTCTCGGCGGACCTGGCGGCGCTGCTCATCGGATTCGGCCACTCGCAGGTGGACTTCGCCATCGTCGGCTCCGGGCCCAACGGCGCGAACCCGCACCACGAGGCCGGGGACCGGGTCATCGCACACGGCGACATGGTGGTCCTCGACTTCGGCGGTCTGCGGTACGGCTACGGCTCCGACACCTCCCGTACGGTCCACGTCGGCGAGCCCACCGCCGAGGAGCAGCGGGTCCACGACGTGGTGCGCGAGGCCCAGGCGGCGGGGTGCGCGGCCGTACGGCCCGGAGCCGCCTGCCAGGACGTCGACCGGGCGGCGCGCGCGGTCATCACCGAGTTCGGCTACGGTGACCGGTTCATCCACCGCACCGGCCACGGCATCGGGGTCACCACCCACGAACCGCCGTACATGATCGAGGGCGAGGAGCAGCCGCTGGTGCCGGGGATGTGCTTCTCGGTGGAACCGGGGATCTATCTTCCGGGGCGGTTCGGGGTGCGCATCGAGGACATCGTGACCGTCACCGACGACGGCGGGCGGCGTCTCAACTCCACCGCCCGCGAGCTGGCGATCGTCGGATAGCCGGTGCCGGAAGGGGCCTGGACGCGGCCCGGGGCAGTCCGTGTCCGTCTTCGGACCCCGAGCGTGGTCTCGGGTTCCCGAGGTCGTCGCAACACCGTCGGGTGTGAGGCGGTCGGTCGATCACGGAGAGGCTCGGCCCGGTCCGCCCGGCCGAGCGTCTCGCGTGCGCGACCGGTGCAAGGCCCTGGCCGACGAGTACTCCCACCCGGACACCGCCCAGCGCGGCCGCGGCCCCGCGAGCCCGTGCCGGCCCGGGTGCGGACCCGGAGCCCGGCACGCGCGCCGATCGCGGCGGGCGCCACGTTCGGCGTCATCACGCCCGGCCGGGCGCTCCGCCCACCCGGTCACCCGTCCGCCAGCACCACGCACGACTCGGCCGGCAGCCGCAGCAGGCCGTCGGCGCCCGGGGCCTCCACCGGCTCCCAGGCGGCCAGCACCCGCCCGGCGGCGGCCCGGTTCCGCCCGCCGCCCAGCGGGACGGCGGCGGGCCGGCCGGCGAGGTTGACCGCGATCCGCACGTCGCCCCGGCGCAGCGCCAGCCACCCGGCCTCCTCGTCGAAGGCGACCTTCACCGAGGCGAGGTCCGGGTCGTGCAGATCGGGTACGGACCGGCGGAGCGCGATCAGCTCCCGGTACCAGGCGTGCAGCCGGTCGTGCGGCGCGCGCTCCGGCTCGCTCCAGTCCAGGCAGGAGCGTGCGCGGGTCGCCGGGTCCTGCGGGTCCGGGATGTCCTCCTCGGCCCAGCCGTGCGCCCCGAACTCCCGCCGCCTGCCGTTGCGCACCGCTTCGGCCAGCTCCGGATCGGTGTGGTCGGTGAAGAACTGCCAGGGGGTCCGCGCCCCCCACTCCTCGCCCATGAAGAGCATCGGGGTGAACGGGCCGGTCAGCACCAGCGCCGCCGCGCACGCCAGGAGGCCGGGGGAGAGGGAGGCGGCGAGCCGGTCGCCGAGGGCACGGTTGCCGATCTGGTCGTGGGTCTGGGCGTACCCGACGAAGCGGTGGGCGGGGGTGCGGGTGACGTCGACCCGGCGGCCGTGCGACCGCCCCCGGAAGCTGGAGTAGGTGCCGTCGTGGAAGAAGGCCCGGGTCACCGTCTTCGCCAGCCCGGCCAGCGGTGCGGCGGCGAAATCGGCGTAATAGCCCTGCGCCTCGCCCGTCAGCGCGGTGTGCAGGGCGTGGTGGAAGTCGTCGTTCCACTGGGCGTGCAGCCCCAGGCCGCCCGCCGCGCGCGGGGTCGTCGTACGGGGGTCGCAGAGGTCGGACTCGGCGATCAGCGTCAGCGGCCTGCCCACCTCGGCCGACAGGGCGTCCACCCCGGCCGCCAGTTCTTCCAGATAGGTCAGCGCCCGGGTGTCGGCGAGCGCGTGCACCGCGTCCAGTCGCAGCCCGTCGAGACGGTAGTCGCGCAGCCAGGCCAGCGCGCTGCCCAGCAGATACGCGCGCACCTCGTCCGAACCCGGCGCGTCCAGATTGACCGCAGCGCCCCACGGGGTGTGGTGCGTCTCGGTGAAGTACGGGCCGAAGGCCGGGAGGTAGTTACCGGACGGGCCCAGGTGGTTGTGGACGACGTCCAGCAGCACGGCGAGGCCCAGCCCGTGCGCGGTGTCCACGAACCGCTTCAGCCCTGCCGGGCCGCCGTACGGCTCGTGGACGGCCCAGAGCGACACGCCCTCGTACCCCCAGCCGTGGGTACCGGGGAAGGGGCAGACCGGCATCAGCGACACGTGGGTGACGCCGAGTTCGGCCAGATGGCCCAGCCGCCGAGCCGCCGCGTCGAAGGTGCCCTCGCCGGTGTACGTACCGACGTGGAGCTCGTACAGCACGCCGCCCGGCAGCCCGCGTCCGGGCCAGTCGCTCCGCCAGGCGTACGCCTCCTGGTCGACCACCGCGCTCAGCTCGTCCGGGCCGTCCGGCTGGCGCCGGGAGCGCGGATCGGGGAGCGGAGGCCCCTCGTCCACCGAGAAGCCGTAGAGGTCACCGTCCGCCGCGTCCGCCTCGGCCGTCCACCAGCCCGCACGGGACTCGTCGCGCCCCATCGCCTGCCGTGTGCCGGACAGCCAGAGACCGACCGACCCCGCCCCGGGGGCCCACACCTCGAACCGCATCCGCCACTCCCCGTCAGTCGTGTCAGTGATTCGTATGAAAAGCCGGATGTGCCGGAGGAAAGTCCGGACCGGCTTCCATGATCGGCTGAAGTCCTGCGCCCCGCCCCGGAATACTGGACCGGTTCCACGACGGGTGACCGAAGAGATGTCCCGTGTTCCGTGCATCCGCGCACAGGAGTACGGAACACCCCTTAAGGTCTGCTCTGATCATTGCCCTGCCCGATCCTGCTCATACGTACGCCGCCGTACGGCTGATGGAGGCCGAAATGACCGTTCCGAAGTTCCCGCCGGGCTTCCTCTGGGGAGCCTCCGCCTCCGCGTTCCAGACCGAGGGAGCCGTCGAGGCAGACGGGAAGGGTCTCTCCGGCTGGGACGCGTTCGCCGCTGTGCCCGGCCGTATCAAGGACGGTACGGACACCACCCGGGGGACCGGCTTCCTCGAACACTGGCGCGAGGACGTCGGCCTGCTCGCAGGGCTCGGCGCCGACGCCTTCCGCTTCTCCATCAGCTGGCCCCGCGTGGTGCCCGGTGGCAGTGGCGCGGTCAACCCGGCCGGACTCGACTTCTACGACCGGCTCGTCGACGAACTCTGCGCCCGGGGCATCACCCCCGCGCCCACGCTCTACCACTGGGACACCCCGCTGCCGCTGGACGAGGAGGGCGGCTGGCTCAACCGCGACACCGCCTACCGGTTCGCGGAGTACGCGGGCATCGTCGCCGAACGGCTCGCCGACCGCGTCCCCATGTGGATCACCATCAACGAGCCCGCCGAGGTGACCCTGCTGGGCTACGCCCTCGGGGAGCACGCACCCGGCCGTACCCTGCTCTTCGACGCCCTGCCCGCCGCCCACCACCAGCTCCTCGCCCACGGACTGGCCGTCCGGGCGCTGCGCGCCGCCGGGGCCTCCAACATCGGGATCGCCGTCTCGCACAGCCCCGTCTGGACGGCCGGTGACTCGGACGAGGACCGGGACGCGGCCGGGCTGTACGACACCCTCACCAACTGGCTCTTCGCCGACCCGCTGCTCGCCGGCCGCTACCCCGACGAGGGATTCGCCGCCCTGATGCCGGGCCCGGTCGCCGACGACCTGAAGACCATCTCCACCCCGCTGGACTGGTACGGCGTCAACTACTACAACCCCACTCTCGTCGGCGCGCCCCGCCGCCCCGAAGCGCTCGAATCCTTCGCCGGGTTCGACATTCCCGCCGAACTCCCCTTCGGCATCAGGGAGATCGAGGGATACGAGAAGACGGACTTCGGCTGGCCCGTCGTCCCCGACGGCCTGCGCGAGACCCTCGTCGGCCTCCGCGACCGCTACGGCGACCGGCTGCCGCCGCTCTACATCACCGAGAACGGCTGCGCGGTGGACGACGCCGTCAGCGACACCCGCCGGATCGCTTTCCTGGAGGCCCACTTGGGCGCGCTGCACGCCGCGATCGGTGAAGGAGTCGACGTGCGCGGCTACTTCACCTGGTCGCTGACCGACAACGTCGAGTGGACCGAGGGAGCCAGCAAGCGCTTCGGGCTCGTCCACATCGACTACGAGACCCTGCGCCGGACCCCGAAGGAGTCCTACGCCTGGTACCGCGAGGTCATCCGGGCCCAGCGCGTGCCCGAGGTGACCGGGGCGGCGGGGGACGGGGCGGCACAGGCCGTGGCGCCGGGGATCGAGATCATCGGGCAGCAGGCCGCCGGTGCGGCGGAACCGGCCGGAGCCGAACCCGCCGTCGGGCCCGCCTGAACCCGGGGCGGGGCGGCCGGGGCTTCCCGACCGGGCTCCGGGTGACCGATACTTCGCGCCATGGTTGCTCAATGGTGGACCCAGGCCGGCCTGGGCATATTCGTGCACTGGACGCCCGCGTCGGTACCCGGCTGGGCCCCGCCCCGCACCGCGCCCGCCGACCTCCCCCTCGCCGGGCGAGCCGCCCCGCTCGCCTGGACCTCGTACGCGGAGTGGTACGAAAACGGGCTCCGCTTTCCCGGCAGCCCGGTCTTCGCCCACCACCGGGCCACCTACGGGGACAAGCCCTACACCGACTTCGGCCGGGAGTTCGAGGACGGGCTGGCGGGCTGGGACCCGGCCGCGTGGGCGCGCGCTTTCCGTGCCGCCGGAGCCCGTTACGCCGTTCTGGTCACCAAACACCACGACGGTTACTGCCTCTGGCCCTCCGAGGTCCGCAACCCGCACCGGGCCGGCTGGCACACCACCCGTGACGTCGTGGGCGAGTTCGCCGAAGCGGTCCGGGCCGAGGGGCTGCGCTTCGGGGTGTACTACTCCGGCGGACTCGACTGGACCTTCGACAGCCGCCCGGTGGGCACCGCCGCCGACATGCTCGCCTCCGTGCCCCGGGGCGCCTATCCCGGGTACGCCGACGCCCAACTGCGGGAACTCGTACGCCGGTACCGCCCGGACATCCTCTGGAACGACATTGCCTGGCCGGCCGGCGCCCCCGAGATCCGCAGGCTGATCGAGTTCTACCGCTTCACCGTGCCGCACGGAGTCGTCAACGACCGGCTGCTGCCGCGCTCGCCGCTCTGGCGCACCTTCGGACTCCCGGTGGCCGGGGCGCTGTACGACCGCTGGGAGCGGCGCACGGTCGCCCAGGGCGAGGGCTTCGTGCCGCGCAAGCCGCCCTACTACGACTTCCGTACACCGGAATTCGCCCGCTACACGGGCCCCGACCCGTACGAGATCACCCGCGGCATCGACCACAGTTTCGGGTACAACCGCAACTCCCCGTCCGACGCCTTCCTCGGCCGCGACGCCCTCACCGCGCTGGTCCGGGGCACCGCGGCGGAAGGGGGCAACCTGCTGCTCAACGTCGGACCGCGCGGCGAGGACGCCGCCATTCCCGACGAGCAACTGCTGCGGCTGGAATGGCTCGCGCAGGACCGGGCGGCCGAAGCGGAGACGACGGGCTGATCACGGAGCGGGTGGCCGGTCCTGGACCATCCGGTCCGGACCGTTCAGTCCTGGACCGTTCAGTCCTGGACCGTTCAGTCCTGGACCGTTCAGTCCTGGACCGTTCAGTCCCGGGCCGTTCAGTCCCAGACCATGTTGAGCGCCCGCTCGAAGTTGACGTACCCCAGCCGCCGGAACGCCCCGGCCATCGGTTGGTTGCCGAGGTCCGTGGCGGCCCGGACGCGCTCGACCCCGTCCTGCGCGGCGAGCACCCGGGTCCCCTCGGCGAGCAGATCGTCGACGTACCCCTGGCCCCGAAGGCCGGGCAGCACGCCGATGTACGCGATGACCGGGTTGTAGTTGTTGCGCGCCGGGACGACGAACCCGACGGGTTCACCGCCCGGAAGCTCGCCGACGCGCCACCAGTCTCGGGGGGTCGAGTAGCGTGCGAGCTCCTCGTCGTAGTGCCGCTCGGCCGCCTCACGCGCCGACATCCCGGCCGCCAGGTCCTGCTTCCCGTGCGCGTCCAGGGTGCCCTCCATCACCGGGGTCATCAGGGCGACCAGGTCCTCGCGGTCCCTGACCGGCCGGAACCGCAGACGCCCGGTGTCCTCGGGCACCGGGGTCCCGGCCCGCCACTCCAGCCGCAGCCGCTCCACCAGCATCCGCGCCCCGGTCGCCTCCAGGGCCCCGGTCCGCGCCTCGACCACCGCCCGCGCGGCCGGGTCCTCCCGCCAGTCCGGCGGCACGAAACGTTCGTACTCCGGCCGAGGGGCGTCCGGCGGCACCACGGCCGGCGTGGCGGCCTCCAGGAGGGCGGCGCCGACCCGGAGCCGTTCGGCCGCGGGCAGCGCGTCGTCCACGTCGAAGAAGTCGAGCAGCGCGGGAGCGCCACCGGAGCCGCTCCACCACCCGGCCCGCGCGACCACCCGGTCGCCGTCGAGGGCCACCCAGAGCCACGACGGACTCCGCCGCCCCGCCTCCAGGTCCTCGGCCACCTCGTGGTCGAGGACGTAGGACAGGCTCTGGAAGAGGGGGAGTTCGGCTGGGCCGGAAAGCGGACGGAAGGTCAGGCCGGGTACAGCGGGTGTCACGTTGCTCCAGGGGATCGCCGGCCCCGGAGATCACCGGGGGCTCGCGGCGGCAGACGATAGCAGCGCACCGGACGTGCACGCACCGCCATTCGTCCCCGGTGTGCGGCTCAGTTGCTGATCGCGGGGGCCTCGCGCAGATGGGTCCGGTCGGTCACCTGGGCGAGCAGGAAGGACGCCATGTCGGCGCGGCGGACGGAGAGGCCCACCACGCCGTGCCCGTAGTGCCCGACCTTGATCTCTCCCGTGGCGGGGCCGTCGTCGAGCTTGGCCACGCGCACCAGCGTCCAGTCCAGGTCGCTGGCGCGTACCGCCTCGGCCGCCGCGCGGACCTCGGACCAGGCGCGGGGAGCGGCGGTCCTGACGAACCGGACGAGGGCCTTGAACTTGAGGTCCGGTCGGTCCGCCGGGTCCGGGGCGCTGCACGTGGACACCACCACGAACCGTCCCACGCCGGACGCTTCCATGGCGGCGATGATCCTGCGGGTCGCGGCGCTCTCCGAGCCGACGCCCTCGATGACGGCGTCGGCGCCGCGGACCGCTTCGAGGATCGCCTTCCCGTCGTCGAGTTCACCGGCCGCGACGGTCAGTTCCGGGTGCGTGAAACGGAGCTTGTCGGGGTTGCGGGCGTAGGCGGTGACCGCGTGCCCCGCGTCGAGGGCCTGGCGCACCAGTAACTGACCCATCCGCCCGGTCGCGCCGAAGATCGTGATTCTCATGGGGCTCCACCCTTCCGGTAAACCACTAAAAATTCTTTAGCGGTGAACGTAGCACGGCGGATCGGCGCCTCCCGGTCCCCCGCTCGGACCGGGATCGGGGCGCGGCACCGGGGGACGCGCGCCCGGCCCGGCCCGAGCGGGGGACCCTAAAATGGCAGCACCATGAATCAACCCGTAGACCCCCAGACGGCGCGGTGCATGCAGATCCTGTCGGTCGTCGGCGATCTGTGGACCCTGGCGATCGTGATGACCCTGCAGAAGTCGGCGATGCGCTTCAACGAGCTGCAGCGGGCCATCCCGAAGGTCAACGCGGTCACCCTGACCAGCCGTCTGCGCAAGCTCGACGAGGCGGGCATCGTCGTCCGGGTCGCGGAGTCGAGGAGCAAGCAGTCGACGGTGTACGACCTCACCCCCTTCGGCCGGAAGCTGCTGCCCATCGTCGACGCCGTGCGCACCGTCGCGCTCGACCTGGAGCGCTCGGGAGAGGCCCCCGCGCGCTGAGCGGTACGCCCGCCCCTCCGGCCGGTCGAACCTGCCCGCCCCGGTCCGACACCGTCCCTTCTGGACACCCCGGGCCACCCGGCCCGACAATCACCCTGTGACGTCCTCCTCCGAGTTCCACACGTATCCCGCGCGGGTCTCCGACGCCCAGCGCGACCGTGTCCTCGGCGTGCTCAGGGAGGGCGCCGCACAGGGCCGCCTCTCCCACGACACCTTCCTGCGCCGGATGGAACTCGCCCTTGCCGCCCACCGCCCCGAGGACCTGGCGGCCCTCACCGCCGATCTGCGCGCGGAACGCGCCTGGAGCCAGGGGCTCTTGCGCGCGGTCGGCGGAGTCTCGGGCTTCCCGGGACGGCTGCGGATGGCCTGGCGGGCCGGGAAGCTGCCCCAACTCCTGCTGCCCGCTCCCGGACCGTACCCGCTGCTCATCGGGCGCGACCCGGGCAACGGACTGCGGCTCAACCACGAGACGGTCTCCCGCAACCACGCCGAGCTCACCGCGCGGGGGCGGCTCTGGCTGCTCCGCGACCTCGGCTCGACCAACGGCACCTGCGTCAACGGGCAGCGGGTCGTCGGCCTGGTCCCGGTCCGGGAGGGCGACCAGGTGAGCTTCGGCCACATGACCTTCCGCCTGACCGCGCCCCCGCCCCTCCCGCCGGACCGGCCGGCGGCCCTCCCGCCCGGCGGCCTGCCGTCCCTCTGAGACCGGGCCGCCTGCCGTCCCTCCGAGACCGGGCCGCCTGCCGTCCCTCCGAGACCGGGCCGCCCGCTGCCCCTCCGAGACCGGGCCGCCCGCTGCCCCTTCGGGGCCGGCCGACACTCCCGGCTCGTCAGGCCCGCCGATGCAGACCGCACCCGGCGAGGCTCAGGAACGTCTCGCCGACGGCCTCCGAGAGAGTCGGGTGCGGGCGGACTCGCGGCCCCCGCCCTCGCGCCTCCTGCCTTCGCGGCCGCCGCTCCCGCGCGTCCTACCCTCGTGACCCCCTCCTGAGCAGCGCGACCGGGCGTGCGGCGAACAACTCGTCGGCCTTCACCTCGCCGCCGCCGAACTCCCCCTCCGCGGACAGGAGATCGTGCCAGGGCCCGGCGTCCGGGAGCGGCAGGACCGTGTCGGCCCAGCCGCCGGCCTCGGCCAGCCGGAGCGAGAGCCGGGTCACCGCCGTGACCACCTCGCCCGACCGGCAGAACGCCACCGCGTGCTCCGCCGCCGCACCCCGCGCCGTGAGGGGGGCGTACGTCCCCGACTCTCCGAAGACGTGCGGGAGTTCGGCGCGGAGCCGGAGCGCGGTGGCGGTCAGGCGGGCCTTCTCGGCCGAAGTGCCCGATGCTTCCGCCGCCGCCGAGGATCCCGCTCCGGGCTCCGGTTTCGTGAAAGGCCGCCGGTTGTCCGGGTCCACCAGGGCGAGGTACTCCCGCTCGGTGCCCTGGTACAGGTCGGGGACCCCCGGCATCGTCAGATGGACGAGCGCCGCGCCCAGCACATTGGCCCGCACCTGGGGGGTGAGCGAGCGGGCGAAGGCCGCGAGGAGGTCCCGGGCGGGCCCCCCGGCGCTGCCTGGGCCGGCCGCGACGAAGTCGGACACCGCACGCTCGTAGGAGGCGTCGGGTTCGGTCCAGGTGGTGCGGACGCCCGCCTCGCGTACCGCCTTGAGCAGCGCGGGCTCCAGCCTGCCCGCCGTCTCCGACGCCGGCAGGTCCACGCAGCCGAAGGCCGATTGCCACGCCTGCCAGGCGAGTTGGGCGTCCGGTGCCGCCGCCGAGGTCACCCCCGTCGCCTGACGCACCAACTCCGCCCACCGGGGCGGGCATTCGGACAGGACGGCGATCCGGGCGCGGACGTCGGCGCTGCGCTTCGTGTCGTGCGTGGTGAGCGCCGTGCCGGTGGTCGGCCAGTCCCGGGCCAGCCGGGAGCAGAACGCGTGGAATTCGGCGGGCTCCACTGCGGGCCTGCCCGGTCGGCCGCCCACCTCGGTCGCCGAGATCAGCGGGACGTACCGGTAGAACGCCGTGTCTTCGACGGACTTGGCGTGCAGGGCGGACGCCGTCTGGGCGAACCGGGCGCAGAAGGAGACCTGTTCGGGGCCGTCGCCCAGCCTCCCGAGCGCGAGCTCCCGGACCACGTCCACCGCCCCGGCCTCCTCGGGTACCAAGAACGCGGCCTTCGCGTCCCGTACCGCCGCGTCCGGCAGAGCCGCCTCGGCGGACTCGGTGACCGGGCCGCCCGCCACGACGTACGGCCGGTACACCGGGACGCGGACCAGCAGTTCGGTCACGGCGGTACGCAGTGCCCAGGGGGCGTGGTCGCGGAGCAAGGGGTCCCGGGCGCAGATCCGTAGGGCCAGCCGGGTCAGCCAGGCCGTCTCGGCGGCGAGGTCGTGGCCGACGACGTGCCGGGCGGCCCGCCGCGCGGTCTCGGGCCAGGAGCCGCCCTCGTCGGCTGAGGGACCGGCGAACGCACGGTAATGGCCGAGGAGTTCGGCCGACCCGAGCGGGTCGGTGAAGAGGCCGTCGACGCGGTGCAGCGCGTCGTAGCCGGTGGTCCCGGCCACCGCCCAGCCTGCCGGGAGGGTCTCCTCGCCGGTGAGGATCTTCTCCACCACCGTCCACCGGCTGCCGGTCCCCTCGGCGAGGCGCTCCAGATATCCGGCCGGGTCGGCGAGGCCGTCCGGATGGTCGATGCGCAGCCCCTCCACGACACCGTCCCGGACGAGTCCGAGAATCTTGCCGTGCGTGGCGTCGAAGACCTCGGGGTGCTCGACCCGTACTGCGATCAGGTCCGAAATGGTGAAGAAGCGACGGTAGTTCAGCTCGGTACGGGCCAGCCGCCACCAGCCGAGCCGGTAGTGCTGGGCCTCCAGCAGCTCGGGCAGCGCGAGCTGCTCGGAGCCCGCGCGGAGCGGGAACTCCTGTTCGCCGTACCGCAGCACCGGGCCGTCGACCGCGAACCGGCCCATCTCCTCGCCGACCGGGCCCGCGAGGACCGGCAGCAGCACCCTCCCGCCGCCGCCCTCCCAGTCGATGTCGAACCAGCGGGCGTAGGGCGAGGACGGCCCCTCGCGCAGCACCTCCCGGAGCGCCTGGTTGTGGCGCGGGGAGGCGGCCATGTGGTTCGGCACGATGTCGACGACCAGCCCGAGCCCGTGCGCGCGGGCCGTCGCGGAGAGCCTGCGCAGCCCCTCCTCGCCGCCCAGCTCGGCGCGGACCCGTCCGGGATCGGTGACGTCGTACCCGTGGCGGGAACCGGGCACCGCCTCCAGGACCGGGGACAGGTGCAGATGGGAGATTCCGAGTGAGGCGAGGTACGGGACCGCCTCCCCGGCATCCGCGAAGGTGAAGTCCGGTTGCAGCTGGAGCCGGTACGTGGCGGTGGGCGTCATGCCCGGTTACGTACCCACTCGCGGCCCGTCCGTGTCATCCGCCCCGCTTCCGGCTGCCCGCGACCGCACGGATGCACCCGGGTGGATTCACCCGGACGGAGGGTACGGGACACTTCGCCGCAGGCCGGGACGAGGGACGGGGGCGCCGGTGTCCCCGGCGCCCCCATCCCCTGCGCACCACTCAGGCGGGCCGCTTCAGGACCGTGAGGCTCCGGCCGATGAGCGAGAGATGCTCGCCCGCCGCGACCTTGGGCCCGCTCCCCGGCGGTACCCCCTCCGGGCGCCCCGTGTCGACCACGACCTGCCACTGTTCGCCGTGGTTGACGGGGACCGCGAAGTCCAGGGTCTCCGCACCCGCGTTGAACATCAGCAGGAAGGAGTCGTCGAAGATCCGTTCGCCGCGCGGTCCGGGCTCCGAGATGGCGTGCCCGTTGAGGAAGACGGTCATGGCCTTGGCGTGTGCGGCCTGCCAGTCCCGCTGGGTCATCTCCTTGCCCTCGGGCGTGAACCACGCGATGTCCGAAAGCTCGTCGTGGGTGCCTTCGACCGGGCGTCCGTGGAAGAAGCGGCGCCGCCGGAAGACCGGATGGTCCCGGCGCAGCCAGACCATGGCCCGGGTGAACTCCAGCAGCCCGTCGCCCGGCCTCCGTACGGCCTCCGCGTCCCCGGTGCCTCCCTCCTCCGCCGTACCGGCGTCACCCGGTTTCCGTACGGGATCGGGCCAGTGCACCCAGGAGAGTTCGTTGTCCTGGCAGTAGGCGTTGTTGTTGCCGTCCTGCGTGCGGGCGAACTCGTCACCGTGGCTCAGCATCGGCACGCCCTGCGAGAGCATCAGCGTGGCGATGAAGTTGCGCATCTGCCGGGCCCGCAGCTCCAGCACCGCCGGGTCGTCGCTCTCGCCCTCCGCGCCGCAGTTCCACGAGCGGTTGTGGCTCTCGCCGTCCCGATTGCCCTCCCCGTTGGCGTCGTTGCGCTTGTCGTTGTACGAGACGAGGTCGTGCAGGGTGAACCCGTCGTGGCAGGTGGTGAAGTTGATCGAGGCGAGCGGCCGGCGGCCGTCGTCCTGGTAGAGGTCGGACGATCCGGTCAGGCGCCCCGCGAACTCCGCCAGCGTCCGGGGCTCGCCCCGCCACAGGTCGCGCACGGTGTCGCGGTACTTGCCGTTCCACTCGGTCCACAGCGGCGGGAAGTTGCCGACCTGGTAGCCGCCCTCGCCGACGTCCCAGGGTTCCGCGATCAGCTTCACCTGGCTCACCACCGGGTCCTGCTGCACCAGGTCGAAGAAGGACGACAGCCGGTCCACCTCGTGGAACTGGCGGGCGAGCGTCGCGGCCAGGTCGAAACGGAAACCGTCCACGTGCATCTCGGTCACCCAGTACCGCAGCGAGTCCATGATCATCTGAAGTACGTGCGGGGACCGCATGAGCAGCGAGTTCCCGGTGCCCGTGGTGTCCATGTAGTAGCGCTGGTCGTCCGTCAGACGGTAGTAGGAGGCGTTGTCCAGTCCCCGGAAGGAGAGCGTCGGCCCCAGGTGGTTGCCCTCGGCGGTGTGGTTGTAGACCACGTCGAGGATCACCTCGATACCCGCCTGGTGCAGCGCCCGGACGGCCTGCTTGAACTCCAGCACCTGCTCCCCGCGGTCGCCCCAGGAGGCGTACGCGTTGTGCGGGGCGAAGAAGCCGATGGTGTTGTAGCCCCAGTAGTTGGCGAGTCCGGCGTCGGCCAGACGGTGGTCCTGGACGAACTGGTGCACCGGCATCAGCTCGATCGCGGTGACGCCCAGCTCGGTCAGGTGGGCGATCACCTCCGGATGCGCCAGGCCCGCGTACGTGCCCCGCAGCTCCTCGGGCAGACCCGGGTGGAGCATCGTCAGGCCCTTGACGTGGGCCTCGTAGATCACGGTGCGGTGGTAGTCCGTACGCGGTCTGCGGTCGTCGCCCCAGTCGAAGTACGGGTTGACCACGACGGAGCTCATCATGTGCGGCGCCGAGTCGAGGTCGTTGCGCGCGTCGGGGCGCCCGAAGGGGTAGCCGTACACCGCCTCGCCCCACTCGATCTTCCCGGCGACGGCCCGCGCGTAGGGGTCGAGCAGCAGCTTCGCGGAGTTGCACCGCTGCCCGTTCTGGGGTTCGTAGGGTCCGTGCACGCGGAAGCCGTACCGCTGGCCCGGCATGATGCCGGGCAGGTAGGCGTGACGGACGAAGGCGTCGGTCTCGCGCAGCTCGACCGCCGTCTCGGAACCGTCGTCGTGCAGCAGACACAGTTCGATGCGGTGGGCGGCCTCCGAGAAGACCGCGAAGTTGGTCCCGGCGCCGTCGTACGTGGCGCCGAGCGGATACGCCTGTCCCGGCCAGACCTGCATAGATATGACTCTTCCACTTCTGATCCGGGTGTGGTGCGGTTCTTCAGCCAGATAATCCCCGAAAGTTGCGCGCGTACCTAGTACGTCGGCCGGTGCGGTCGCGAACGGGAGGCGCCGTGCGCCGTGTACCCCGGTGAGAGCCGTCAACACGCCGCACCGCGTTACACCCCTGCGGTCCGTCCGGTACGCCGGAGCCTCCCCGGCGCCCCGAACACCGGTCCCCGGCCGCTCACCTCACTATGAATCAGCTCACTCCTTTCCGCGACCGGCCAGGGAACCCACCCTTTCGGTACACCAGTTGACGGAGCGTCCTCGGCAGGGGGCTGCACGGGTCCGCGCTCGCGGAGTACCCTTCCGTGATCGTTGGGTGGGGGAGTGGAAGGCGGTGCACGGGTGAGCTCGGGAGGGTTCGAGCTGCCTCCGGGTGACGTGAGTCACGAGGGGGAGCCGAACGACGCGCCGCCCGGGACGGTATCCCTGGCGCAGCCCCTGGAGATCGGCGCGGAACTGGGCTGGAGCGCCGAGGACTGGGGCGAGGTGCGGACTCGTGCCCAGCGCGCCGGCCGTGCGTACATCTGGCTGAATCTCGTCGAGCAGCGGCTGCGGGCGGTGGTCGCCGCCGTGCTGCGGCCCGTCTACGCGCCGGTGAACGGCGAGGACTGGGTGGTGGCCGCCGCCGGGCCCGCTGGGCAGGAGTGGGTGCAGCGGGCCGTCGCGGTGCGTGAGGTGTCCCGCAGGAAGGGCTATCTGCTCGATCCGGCCGACGACAACGTCCTGAGCTTCCTGACCCTGCCCCAGCTCCGTGAGCTGATGGTCCAGCACTGGCCGTGCTTCGAACCGTACTTCGACGACCGTCGCGACGTCGAGCTGGCGCTGGACGAGCTGGAGGTCGCGCGGAACGTCGTCTCCCGCAACCGCGCGCTCAACGAGGCCGTCCACGCCCAGGCCGAACGGGCCTCCCAGCGGCTCCTGACCATCCTCGGCGGCGGGGCCGCCGTGCCCTCCGCCGACCGGCTGCCCGTCGACGCCGTCGAATCCCTGGTCGGCGACCGGTACGCCGACGTGGTCTCCGTCCACCCCGACCGGGTCCGGCTCCAGCGCCAGCTCCCCGCCGAGGACCTGTTCGGCAACTCCCGCCGGCTCGATGCGATCGGGATAGGGCTCAACCTGCTGGTGCAGAACTTCTCCGGGCGACGGCTGGTCCGGCTCGCCGAGACGGGCTGCCGGATCAGGCTGCTCTTCATCAACCCGGCCAGCAGCGCGGTCCGCCGCCGCGAGAGAGAACTCAGCCTGCGCAAGGGCGAGCTGAGCAGGTCCGTCGAGATGAACATCCTGCACATGCGCAGGGTGCGGGCCAGACTCCGCGACCCGGGGGCCTTCCAGATCCAGGTGTTCGACGAGACCCCGCGCTTCACCGCCTATCTGGTCGACGGCGACGGACCCGACGCGGTGGGCGTCGTCCAGCCCTATCTGCGCCGCGCACGCGGGATGGAGGCACCCGTCCTGGTCCTGAGGGGCGGCGGGCGTGCGGTCGTCCGGGTGGGGCAGGAGACCGAGCACGGACTGTTCGAGACGTACCGCGAGGAGTTCGAGTCGGTGTGGACCGACTCCCGGCCGGTCTCCTGAACCTCCCCGAAGTCCTTCCGGAGAGGCCCCGGACCGTCTCCGGGACGCCCGGGACCGGACCGCCCGCCGACCGGTGTGTCAGTGGTGCGTGGCAGGGTGTTCCTCACTGGGGGTAAGCACCACGGAGGAGGTACGGGATGAGCTGGCACCGGGAACCACTGGTCGGCTTCGATCTGGAGACGACGGGCACGGACGTCGAGACCGACCGCATCGTCACGGCTGCGGTCGTGCGGCTGGATCCGGACGGAGCGGTCTCGTCGGAGCGGACCTGGCTGCTCGATCCGGGGGTGGCGATACCCGAACAGGCTTCGGCGATCCACGGCATCTCGACGGACCACGCCCGCGAACACGGCGTCCCGGCACCGGTCGCGATCGAGGAGATCGCGGAGACCGTCGCCGGGGTCCTGCGCTCGGGGACCCCGCTCGTCGTGATGAACGCCCGCTACGATCTGTCGCTGCTGGACCGTGAGTGCCGGCGCCACCGACTTCGGTCGATCACCGAGCGGCTCGGCACGGCGCCCTCGCCGGTCGTCGACCCCCTGGTGATCGACAAGCACGTCGACAAGTACCGCAAGGGCCGGCGTGCCCTGCACGCGCTGTGCGCGCATTACGGGGTGACGCTGGACGACGCCCACGACGCGAGGGCGGACGCGGTGGCCGCCGCCCAGGTGGTGCGGCGCATGGGCGAGTTGCACCGGCCGGTCGGGACGATGCCCCTGACGGACCTGCACGAACTCCAGGTGGTGGCGGCGGCCGCGCAGTCGGCCTCGTTGCAGGCGTACCTGCGGCGGACCGACCCGACCGCCGTCGTCGAACAGGCCTGGCCGCTCATACCGCGGAGCCGGTAGCCGGGGAGCAGGGGGCACGGCCGGACGGACGGCGCCACCTTCACCACACGCCCTACCCCTCAGAAGGGGTACCACCGCACCTCGGGGTCGTTGTCCCGGAGCGAGGCGACCCGGCGGCGGAACTCGGCGAGCGCCTTCGGGTTGGCCGGCGCGTGCTGGGCGACCCACGCGCAACTGGCCGTCTCCCGGGCCCCGCGCAGCACGGCGCAGCCGTCCCATTCCCGTACGTCCCAGCCGTAGGCGGCGGTGAACCCGTCGTACGCCCCGGCGGGCAGCCCGTACCGGTCCCGGGACAGGGCGAGCACCACGAGGTCGTGCTCGCGCAGGTCGAAGGAGAAGGTCTCCAGGTCGACCAGGACGGGGCCGTCCGGACCGACATGGACGTTGCGCGGCAGCGCGTCGCCGTGCACCGGGCCCGGCGGCAGGTGGGGTACGAGGGCGGCGGCGGCAGCCGCGAAACCGTCCCGGCGTGCGCGCAGGTAGTCGGCGTCCGCGGGGTCGACGGCGTCGCCCGCGAGGTGGAGCCAGCGCTCGACGCCGCCGAGCAGTTCGCGGCGGGGCAAGGAGAAGCCTTCCGGCCCCGGCAATGCGTGCACCAAGGTCAACAGAGGGGCCAGATCGCGCGGTTCGGGTGGCCGTACGGCGTCCGGGAGCCGGTGCCAGAGGGTCACCGGGTGGCCCTCCACCATGCGGGGCGTGGACTCGGCGGTCCGTACGGCGGGAATCCCGGCGTCCGCGAGCCAGCCGGCCACGGCGACCTCGCGTTCGGCGCGTTCGCGCAGCTCCGGATGGTGCGTCGCGTCGCGGCCGACCTTGACCACCAGATCGCCTACGGCGAAAGCCGCGTTCTCGCCCAGCGCGAGGAGTTCCGCCCCGAAGGCTGAGCCGGAAACGCTCTTTCCGGCCAGCCCGGCAGCGGTCAGTACCTCGCGCGCTCGCTCTTCGTTCATGGCCTGATTTTCGCATTCACGCAGGCCACCTTGACGAACGGTCGGCCCGTCAGGACCATGACGGAGGCTGAGTGAGTGGCCAGAGCGGCAGAAAGCCGACCAGATGCGACGAAGAGGTCAGACAGTGACATTGGCGACTCCGGCCGTGACGGAGCGGACGGGCGGCCGGATGGCCGGCCGGTGGCCGGGACAGCGCCGCAAGGACGACGGACGCGGCGGCGAGCGGGCCGCCCGGGACCGGGCCACCTGGTTCCTGGTGCTGCCCGCACTCATCCCGATCCTCGTCCTCAGCGTCGGACCGCTGCTCTACGGCATCGGGCTCGCCTTCACCGACGCACAGTCCGGCCGCACCCGCTCCACCCAGTGGATCGGCGCGCTGAACTTCCAGGACCTGCTGCACGACACCCTCTTCTGGGACTCCTTCCGGATCGGCCTCCTCTGGGCCGTGGGCGTCACCGTCCCGCAGTTCCTGCTCGCCCTCGGCCTCGCGCTGCTGCTCAACGAGAACCTGCGGATGCGCTGGCTGGCCCGCGCGCTGGCGATCATCCCCTGGGCGATGCCCGAGGTCGTCGTCGGCATCATGTGGCGGCTGGTCTACAACCCGGACGCGGGCATCCTCAACGAGACCATCCGCGACCTCGGTCTCGGCGACGGCCGCGACTGGCTCACCGGCTTCGGCACCGCGCTGCCCGCCGTGATCGTCGTGGGGATCTGGGCCGGGATGCCCCAGTCCACCGTCGCGCTGCTGGCCGGACTCCAGAACACCCCGCACGAACTCCACGAGGCCGCCGCCCTCGACGGCGCCGGGGCCTGGCGCCGCTTCCGCACCGTCACCTGGCCCGCGCTCAAACCCGTCGCCCTCTCCATCACGGCCCTCAACTTCATCTGGAACTTCAACTCCTTCGCCCTGGTCTACGTCCTGACCAGCGGAGGACCCGGCGGAAGGACCCGGCTGCCGATGCTCTTCGCATACGAAGAGGCCTTCCGCTACGGCCAGTTCGGCTACGCGGCGGCGATGGGCTGTGTGATGGTCGCGGTGATCTCCGTGATCCTCGCCGTGTACCTGGTCGGCCGGCTCCGGGGAGGGGACGACACATGAGCATGCGCACCGGACGCGCCACCCGTGCGGGGCAGTACCTCGCGCTCACCGGGTATCTCGTCTTCCTGGCGTTCCCGTTCCTCTGGCTGATCTCCACCGCCTTCAAACCCGCCCGCGAACTGGGCTCGCTGCACCCCACCTGGATTCCCCGGCACCCCACCCTGGACAACTTCCGCCAGGCGTTCGACGAACAGCCACTGCTCCAGGCGGCCGGGAACTCCCTGCTCGCCGCCGTCAGCGCCGGAGTGATCTGCGTCCTGATCGCCACCCCGATGGCCTACGTGATGGCCCGCCACCGGGGCAAGCTCTCGGCCGCCGCCACCGGTTGGGTCGTGGTCAGCCAGGCGTTCCCCTTCGTCCTGCTGATCATCCCGCTCTTCCTCATCCTGAAGAACCTGCACCTGATCAACTCCCTGGCGGGCCTGATCATGGTCTACGTCGTCTGGTCGCTGCCCTTCGCGCTCTGGATGCTCGTCGGCTACGTCCGGGCCGTGCCCGCCGAACTGGAGGAAGCGGCTTCCGTCGACGGCGCCGGACGACTGCGTACCCTCGTCTCGGTCACCGCCCCGCTGCTGACCCCCGGGATCGTCGCCACCGCCCTCTTCGCCTTCATCACCGCGTGGAACGAGTTCTTCTTCGCCCTCGTCCTGCTCAAGACCCCGGAGAAGCAGACCTTGCCGGTCGTCCTCACCCACTTCATCGGCGCCGAGGGCGCGGCCGACCTCGGTCCGCTCGCCGCCGCCGCGTTCCTCGCCACGCTGCCCTCGCTCCTCCTCTTCGCCCTCATCCAGCGCCGGATCACCGGCGGCATGCTGGCCGGGGCGGTGAAGAGCTGATGCGCGCGCTCACCAGGGCGGCGGCCTCGGCAGCGACCGTGCTCACCCTGCTGCTCGCCGGATGCTCGGGCGGCGGGAGCGACGGCCGGGACGCCGACGGGACCGTGCATCTGCGCTTCCAGTCACTGGCCTGGCAGACGGAGTCCGTCGCCGCCAACAAGGAACTCGTCGCCGAGTGGAACGCCGCCCACCCGGACGTCCAGGTGGACTACGTCCAGGGCAGCTGGGACAGCGTCCACGACCAGCTGCTCACCTCGTTCGAGGGGGACGAGGCGCCCGACATCATCCACGACGCCTCCGACGACCTCGCCGACTTCGCCTACGGCGGCTACCTCGCCGATCTGCGTACTCTCCTCCCCGACCGGCTCACCGAGGACATCTCCGAGGCGTCCTGGTCCACCACCACCTTCGACGGCGGGGTCTACGGCGTCCCGTTCCTCCAGGAACCCAAGGTCCTCATCGCCAACACGAAGATCCTCAAGGCCTCGGGCGTCCGCATCCCCACCGCCGACCGGCCGTGGAGCTGGGAGGAGTTCCGCCAGGTCACCAAGGAACTCACCGGCAAGGGGCGGTACGGGGTCGCCTGGCCGCTCAAGGAACCCGTCTCGGTCACCCTCAACCTGGGACTCTCGGCCGGAGGGCAGCTCTTCCACCGGGGGGAGGACGGGAAGGTGGACCTCCGCTTCGACGCGGGCGACTCGGTGGTGACCGGGACCATCCACGACCAGGTCACCGTCGACCACAGCGCAGCCCGGACCGCCCTCGGCATGGGCGGCTCCGACACCCTGCCCGGGTTCTTCGGGGGGAAGTACGCCATGGTGCCGCTCGGCTTCGCCTACCGGCAGCAGGTCGTCGAGCAGGCCCCCGAGGGCTTCGAGTGGAGCGTGCTGCCCGCGCCCGCCGGCAGCGACGGCACGGCCCAGGGCGTGAGCCCGCAGACCCTCTCCGTCGCCGAGGACAGCCCGCACAAGAAGGAAGCGGTGGAGTTCATCGACTTCCTGCTCGACCCGCCCAACATGGTCCGCCTCGCCAAGGGCGACTGGATGCTGCCCACCGGCACGAAGGCCCTCGCCGACCCCGCGCTGCACACCGAGGACCAGGGCTGGGCCACCGGCACCGCGCTCGCCCAGCGGCTCCGCCCGGCCCCCGCCCAGTCCGTGCGCGGCTACCCGGAATGGAAGGACAAGGTGGCCACCCCCGCGCTCCAGGAGTACTACAGCGGCGCGATCGGGCTGGACGAACTGAAGAAGCGCCTGGTGGACGACGGCAACCGAGTCCTCGCCCGCTACCAGCGCTGACCCGGCCGACGCGCGGCGTGACTCCTCACACGGTGGGCCGCTGGAGCCAGAGCCATGTCGCGTAGGTGAGCGATCCGTGGTCGGCGGGTGCCCGTGTGAGCAGGCTTCCGTCCCGCATGGCCCGGCCCATTCCGCCGGGCAGGGGGACCTCCACGATCAGGCCCCGCTTGCCCGTGTGGTGCGCGTAGGCCCTGACCATCGCGGTCATCGACTCGACCTGCGGGCCGCCCAGATCGGGGACCCGGCCCGCCGGGGCGCCGGTGGCCAGCTCGACCAGACGCTCGGCGACCTCGCGGGCGGCGACCGGCTCGGACTTCATCCTCGGCACGGCCACCACCGGACCCCGCTTGAGCTGTCCGTAGATCTGGCCCGCGAACTCGTGGAACTGCGTCGCACGCAGGATCGTCCACGGCACGGCGCCGCTCTCGACCAGCTGTTCCTGGGCCACCTTGCCGGCGTAATAGCCGTGCGGGACCCGGTCGACGCCGACGATCGACAGCGCGACGTGGTGCCCCACCCCGGCCTCCTGCTCGGCGGCGAGCAACCGCCGGGTCACCGAGGTGAAGAACTCCGCGGACGCCTCGGCGGACATGGTCTGCTTCGACGTCACGTCCACGACCGCCGCGACCCCCTGGAGCGCCCCGGCCGTACCCGAGCCGGAGACCAGATCGACGCCGTTCGAACGGGACAGCACGACGGCCTCGTGGCCCCGCTCGCGGACGACGTCGACCACATGGCGCCCGACGGTGCCGGTGCCGCCGGCCACTGCGATCTTCACCAGATCTCCTGTCACTCGGCCGCCCGGAGAACCCGCCGATCGCGCCCCGGTGTCCGCAACCGATCATCCCTCCGACCGGCGGCACCGGCACGTGCGCGCCGGGCAGGGGGAGGCGGCCTTCCGCCGGGCGGGGCGCGACCACCTGGTGAGGGGGCCGGGCGGCAGAGGGGCGGATTCCGTCCGTCCCGGCTCACCCGTCCGGGCTCAGCGGCTGCCGGGCGGGGGCGTCGACGGGCCGTCCCTCAGGAGCCCGGTCGCCGACCGGTGGACCTTCGCGAGGGCGTTCAGCAGGACCGTGCGTTCGGCCTCGGTGAGGTCGGCGGTGACCTTCTCCTCGATCGACCGGCGGTCCGCTTCCACCGGTTCCCGCAGCGCGCGCCCCGCATCGGTGAGCCAGAGGCGGACCAGACGGTTGTCCCGGTCGTCGCGGCGGCGGACGAGCAGCCCCGCCACCGTCATCCGGTCGGCCATCTTGACCACGGTCGGTGTCGTGACGTTCAGCGCCGCGGCGACTTCACCGGGCGTGCTGCCGTCCCGCTCCCACAACATCGCGAGCAGGTGATTCTGTCCGACGTGCAGCCCATGTCGCCGCATGGCCGCGTCGGCCAGGGCCCGGAGGGCTTTCGACGTCTTGCCGTGCAGGTCCAGGAACTCGGCCATCGGGACCTTTCGGTGGACGGGGCGGTCGGATACGCCCGGCGTACGAGAATCGATTGACGGCTAATCATTAACCGGCTAGCTTTCCCAGGAAGTCGCTAGTCGGCAAACGAATTGGAGGTCCCCGATGATACTGGTCACCGGAGGCACGGGGAACATCGGCCGTGAACTCACCCGCGAACTCGACGCGAGAGGTGCCGGGTTACGTCTCCTCGTCCGCGACCCGGCCCGGGCCGCCGGGCTTCCCGCACGCGCCGAACGCGTCGTCGGCGACCTCGGAGAAGCCTCGACGCTGACCGCGGCCTTCGCCGGTGTCGACCGGCTCTTCCTGCTCGCCCAGGGCATCGGTACCGATCACACTGCCGCCGCCATCGCCGCGGCGGGAACGGCCGGGGTGAGGCACGTCGTACACCTGTCCTCCCTCCACGTCACGTTCGAACCGCTGCCCGCCATGGCTCGCTGGCACCACGAGCGTGAGGAGATCGTCCGCGCCTCCGCGATACCCGCCACGTTCCTGCGGCCCGGCGGTTTCATGACGAACGCCCTCGACTGGCTCCCCACCATCCACGAGGGAAACCATGTGCTCGACCCGGTCGGGCCGGGCCGTTTCGCGCCGATCGACCCCGCGGACATCGCGGCCGTCGCGGCACTCGTCCTCACCGAGGACGGCCATCAGGACAACGAGTACGCGCTCACCGGCGGCGAGGCGCTCACCGTCACCGAGCAGGTCCGCGTCCTCTCCGATGCGATCGGCCACGACATCGAGGTCCGAGCGGTGAACACGCCGGAAGAAGCCGTACGGTCCCGCTTCCCCCACGGGGCGCCCCCGGCACTCGCCGACGCCATCCGCGAGGGGTTCGAACTCATGCGATCCGACACCGTCGGGTTCCGGACCGACACCGTCGAGCGGCTGCTCGGTCGCGAGCCGCGGACCTTCGCGGACTGGTGCGCGCGCCACGCGGACGCCTTCCGGGCCCCCGGGGCCCGCTGAGCCGGCCGGGCTGTACGCCGACGCCCGCCCGACGCGCGTCGTCGGACACCGCCCAATCGGCGCCGGACCGCACGACCGCCCCACCGCGCGCCCGGCCCCGAACCCGATGCAGGCCCTAAGGTGGGCCCATGACGACGACGTACGCACTCCTGCTGCGCGGCATCAACGTCGGGGGCCACCGCAAGGTGTCCATGCCGGAACTGCGCACGCTCCTCGCGGGACTGGGCCACAGCGGTGTGACCACGTACCTGCAGAGCGGCAACGCGGTCCTCGCCGCGGCGAGCGACGACGAGAACGAGGTCGCGGCCGGGATCGAGCGGGCGGTCGAAAAGCACTACGGGTTCGCCGTCGACTGCCTCGTCCGCCCGGCCGCCTACCTCCGGGCCGTCGCCGACGCGTGCCCCTTCCCCGCCGCCGAACTGGAAGGGAAACAGCTGCACGTCACCTTCTACGACCGGCCGGTCACCGAGGACCGCTTCGCCCCGGTGGACCCCGCCGCGCACCTGCCCGAGGAGTTCCGGCTCGGCGACCGCGCCCTCTACCTCTACGCCCCGGACGGCCTCGCCCGCTCCACGCTCGCCGTCGCCCTCGCCAAGCCCGCCGTCACCAAGGGCCTCGTGGCCACCAGCCGCAACTGGAACACCGTCGTCAAACTCGTGGAGCTCACCCGTGACTGAACTCCCGCACTCCGTGGCCGAGGTGATCGAGAACGAGCTGCGCCTGCTCGACCCCGAGGTGCGCCGCTCCGCGCCGCTCCTCGCGACGATGCTGCACCCCGAATTCCGGGAGATCGGCACCAGCGGCAGGCTCTGGGACCGCGACATGATCGTCGCGGAACTCACCGCGGAGGCGACCACCCGCCCCGGCCCGCTGACGGCGTCCCGGATGGCGGGCGTCGAACTCTGCCCCGGCCTTGTCCACCTCACCTTCGACACCGAACACAAAGGCCGTCGTGCGCACCGCAGTTCACTGTGGCGGCAGGGGGACGGAGGATGGCTGCTCTACTTCCACCAGGCCACCCCGTTCTCCGTGGACCCGTTCGACGAGTCGTAGGGCGTGTTTCGAACGTGGTGCCGTCCGCCCGGAGGGCGGGTCAGGCGTCGCCGGACAGGCGGGACTTCCGACACACGTCCCGTACCGCAACGGCGGTTGGCGTGACCGCTGTCCTGCGGAGCGCACGTCGGGCTGATCGATCCAGCGCAGCGTGGGGCCGTTCCGCCGGTTCGCGACAGGTGCCGGATCGGCAGGACCGCTCTCATCAGGGCGCACGGGCCCGACCCTACCGAGCCGCCCCCCCGTAGGGGCCCTCCGGTTCTCGGGCCACCCCTCGCGAAGGCCGGCTGGAGCCGGTTCGGCACGATCGGCCGGGCATACCCCGGCTCAGCGGCGCGTCACCCGCTGCGCCCGTGCGGTCCAGCGGCCCTCCGTACGCGTGATGCGCACCGGATGACCGAAGCAGTCGCTGACCCGGTCGGTGGTCAGCACCTCGTCGGCAGGACCCGACGCCACGCACCGCCCGCCACGCAGCAGCATCGCGTGCGTGGTGGAGGCGGGCAGCTCCTCCAGGTGGTGGGTGACCAGCACCGTCGCCAGCTCCGGATGCTCCTCGCGCAGGGCGTCCAGACTGTCCAGCAACTGCTCCCGGGCCGCCAGGTCCAGGCCGGTGGCCGGCTCGTCCAGGAGCAGCAGCCGAGGGCTCGGCATCAGGCTCCGGGCGATCAGGGTCCTGCCCCGCTCGCCCTGGGAGAGCGCCGGCCAGCGGGACGCTTCCTTGCCGGCCATCCCGAGCATCGCCAGCAGTTCGTCCGCCCGCGCCCGCTCGTCGGCCGTCGGCGTCCAACGCGGGAGCGGTTCTACCGAGTTGGTGAGACCCGTCAGCGTGACCTGGCGTACCGTCAGCGCGGACTGGAGCGGGTGGCGGGGGTTGACGTGGCCGAGCAGGGTCCGCAACTCCCGCAGATCCACCCGGCCCAGTGTCCTGCCGAGTACCCGCACCGTGCCCCGCGTAGGGTGGGATACCGCCCCGAGCAGCCCCAGCAGGGTGCTCTTCCCGGCGCCGTTGGCACCCAGGAGTGCCCAGTGCTCCCCCTCCCGGACGGTGAGCGAGACGGCGTCCAGGATCGCTCTGCCGTCACGCACCACGGCGACCTCGTCGGCCTGGATCACCGGTACGTGCCTCTGGTGGGAGGTGCCGACGGGCGAGGCGAGGGGGGCCGTGGTCACGATGACTGCTCCTTACATCCATACGTTCGACCTGCGGACCCTATCGGTCCAGGATGCGGACGGACGGCAGGGGGCGACTCCGTACCGGTCCCGGGGAGCGCCTTCAGGCCGACAGGGTGAGCGCGCGGTCCGCCCGTGCCTCGTCGTACCGCGCCAGCAGCAGCCGGGCCAGGGCCGGGGAAGCCCCGAGCACCTCGGAGAGCACGTCCGCGCCGGCCTCGGCCGCACCCGCGACGATCCGGTCCGGGAGCCGGCCGGGCGCGACGACGTACGGCGCGACCGCCACCCGGTCCACCCCGTCGGCGCGCAGCGCGCGCACCGCGTCCGCGGTGCGGGGGAACCCGCCCGGAGAATTGGCGGAGGCGAACGCAGGCCGCACGGCGCACCAACCGGTGTGCCGCAGCTCCCGCGCGATTTCAGCGATCACTGCGATCGCCTCCGGGTCCGTGGTGCCCGCCGAGGCCAGAACCAGCCCCGTCGAGCGTCTGTCGGCGGCGGTGACCCCGGCCTCGCGCAACCGCTGTTCCAGAGCGGTCAGGAGCAGCGGGGACGGGCCGAGGACGCCTGCCTGCCGGATGCGCAGCCGGGGCAGCCGGGTCCGGGCCTCGCGCAGCACCGACGGGATGTCGGTCTTGGCGTGGAAGGCCCGGGTGAGCAGCAGCGGCAGGGCGACGACTTCTTCCCCACCCGACGCCCCCCGGGGGTTCAGGCGTTCCAGTACCCGGGGCACGGACGGGGCGTTGAAGTCGAGGAAGGCCGTCTCCACGCGGAGCCCCGGCCGCAGCGACCGTACCCGCGCGGTGAGCGCGTGGACGGTCGCCGCGTGCCGCGGATCGCGGCTGCCGTGGGCGATGACGAGAAGGACGGGTGCGTGCATGGACGTGGCTCAGTTCTTGACGAGAAGACCTCGGCTGCGCAGCACCCACCGCTCCAGCGGACTGAAGATCAGCAGGTCGATCGCGACGCCGACGAACAGGATGAGCAGGATCGACAGGAAGATGCCGGGCATGTCGAAGTTGTTGCGGCCGTTCTCCAGCAACTGCCCTAGCCCCAGGCCGAGATCGGGGGAGGAAGCGATGATCTCGGCGGCCATCAGTGAACGCCAGGAGAAGGCCCAGCCCTGCTTCAGCCCCGCGAGGTAGCCCGGCAGCGCCGCCGGCAGCACGATGTGCCAGGTGCCGCGCAGCCCGGTCGCGCCGATGGTGCGGCCCGCCCGGAGGAAGAGCGGCGGGACCTGGTCGACGCCGGAGACCAGGCCGTTGGCGATCGACGGGACCGCGCCGAGCAGGATCACCGCGTACATCATCGAGTCCTGGAGCCCGAGCCAGATGACGGCCGGGGCGACCCAGGCCACCGAGGGCAGGGACTGGAGGCCGGAGAGGATCGGCCCGATCGCAGCCCGGACGAACCGCACCCGGGCGACCAGCAGACCGAGCGGCGTCCCGATGACGACCGCGAGGACGAAGCCGAACAGGCCGCGCGAGACACTGGTCCAGATGACTTCCAGCAGCGTGCCCTTGGCCCACATGTCCTGCGCGCTGTCCCAGACGGCGGCGGGCGGCGGGAGCTTGTAGTCGTCGGTGACCTTCGCCCAGACGAGCACCTGCCAGACCAGGACGACCAGGACAACCGCCAGGACCGGCGGCAGCACCTTCTGGACGACGACCTCCCGCACCGGGGTGCGGTGCGACTGGACGGCGTCCAGCGCGTCGAGCCCGGCCTCCAGTCCCGCGAGGTCGTCCCGCTTCGCGGGGCCGTCCGTGCCCGCCCTGTCCTCGGCGGACTTGATGTCAGTGCTGGCCATGGCGGCGGATCTCCCCACGCAGTTCTTCGGTGATCTCGACGGACAGCTCCGCGACGGCGGAGTCCTCGATGCGGCGCGGGTGTTCGATGCCGACCGTCCACTCGCGGGCGATCCGTCCCGGCCGGGACGACAGCAGCACGACCCGCTGCGCGAGGCGCACCGCCTCGCGCACGTTGTGGGTGACGAACAGGACCGAGGCGTTGGTCTCCCGCCAGATCCGGGTGAGTTCGTCGTGCAGCACATCACGGGTGATCGCGTCGAGCGCGGCGAACGGCTCGTCCATGAGCAGCAACTGGCTGTCCTGGGCGAGTGCGCGGGCCATCGCGACCCGCTGGCGCATACCGCCGGAGAGCTCGTGCACCCGCTTGCCGTACGCCCCGTGCAGGCGTACGAGTTCGAGCAGCCGCTCCGCCTCGGGGCGGCGCTCGGCCTTGGACACCCCGCGCAGCCGCAGGGCGAGTTCGATGTTCTTGCCCGCGGTCAGCCACGGGAAGAGGGCATGCTCCTGGAACATCAGGGCCGGCCGCCCGCCGGGGGTCTCGATGGACCCCGCGGACGGGCGGTCGAGTCCGGCCACCAGGTTGAGCAGCGTCGACTTGCCGCACCCGGAGGCTCCCAGGAGGGTGACGAACTCGCCGGGGGCGACATCGAGCGTGATGTCGTCCAGGACGAGCTGCTGACCGGTGGGTCCGGCGAAGGACTTCGATACGTGGCTGATACGAGCGGCGTGCTCGACCGACGCGCGGTCCTCGGCCTTGGTGAGGGTACTGGTCGCCATGGTCGTCACCTCCTGGGAAGCCTGGTGGGGATGGGCGGACGGGTTACTTGACGCCGAGACCGGCGTCGTCGACCTCGGGCTCGCCCTCGGCCTTCAGGACCTTGTTGAGCAGGTTCAGGTCGTAGATGCCGTCGAGGTTGGGCTTCTCCAGCAGACCGGCCTTGACCGCGTGGTCCGCCTCCGCGTTCAGGGTGGCGGCCAGCGGGTCATTGGTGACCAGGATCGACTTCCAGGCCGGGTCGAGGACCTCGGCCGGGAGCGCCTTGCCGCTCAGGGTCTCCAGCGCCTTGTTGGCGGACGCCTTGGCCAGGTCCGGGTTCTCGTTGATCCACTTGTTCGTCTTCACCGAACCGCGCAGGACCGCCTCGACCACGTCGGGGTGCTCGGTGAGGAACTTCTGCGACACGATGATGTTGGTGATGACGAACTTGTTGTCCGGCCACAGGGTCGTCTCGTCCAGCAGTACCTTGGCGCCCTCGGCGACCAGCTTGGACGCGGTCGGCTCGGGCACCCAGGCGCCGTCCAGGGAACCGGCCTTGTAGGCGTCCGGGGTCACCTTGTTGTCCGAGCGGACGACGGAGACGTCGCCCTTGCCGCTCTGCGCGTCGACCTTCCAGCCCTGCTCGGATATCCAGTTGAGGAACGCCACGTCCTGCGTGTTGCCGAGCTGCGGGGTGGCGATCTTCTTGCCCTTGAGGTCGGCCAGGGTCTTGATCTTGTCCGGGTTCACGACGAGCTTCACGCCGCCGGAGGCCGAACCACCGATGATCCGCAGGCCCTTGCCCTGGGACTTGGTGAAGCCGTTGATGGACGGCGAGGGGCCGATGAAACCGATGTCGATCGAACCGGCGTTGAGCGCCTCGATCTCGGACGGGCCGGCGTTGAAGGTCGACGTCTTGACCTTCGTACCGCCGAGCTCCTTCTGGAACGTGCCCTCCTGGACTCCGACCAGGGCGGTGGCGTGCGTGAGGTTCGGGAAGTACCCGATGCTCACGGTGTCCGCGGAGAGCTTCTCCGCCCCGGTGGTGGCGGCGGCGTCCGTCTTCTTCGAGTCGTCGTCGGTCGACTCGGAGCCGTAGCCGCAGGCGGTGAGAACCACGGCGAGCAGCGGCAGTGCGGCGGCAGCGAGCAGGCTGCGGCGGACGGTGGTACGGGTGGCTGGCACGGGAGGCTTTCCTCTCGTTGGCCGGGCTCTACGTCCCTCGGTTCTCCGAGGGCGCGGCCGGGCGGTCGGCAGGTCTTCGTCTGTACGGGCGGTGCGGGTGGTGCGGGAGGGCGCGCAGGCAGTGCGCGTACGTCATCACGCACATCGCGCCACTCCGCCCTGGCCGCTGCCGAGGGCACCGCTGCCCACCCGGCCGCCCTCTTTCGCGAAGGAGGAGAAGAAATCGGTTCTCATCAGAAATCCCATTCGGCGTCGTCTTCGGCCGCTTCGGGTGCGGACCCGCCCCGGGCGGCTGCGGCGAACGAGGCGCCCGCCATGCCGGCCGAGAGGGTCGTACCGTCCGCGGGGTCGATCAACAGGAACGAGCCGGTACGCCGGGAGTCGGCGTACGCGTCGAGCGCGAGCGGTTCGGCGGTACGGACCACCACCCGCCCGATGTCGTTGGCGACCAGCTGCCCCGGGGCGGGGTGCTGGGAGAGGTCGTCGAGGGTGAGCCGCGAGGGGATGTCCTTCACGATCGCCTTGACCGTGCGGGTGGTGTGCTTCAGCAGCACCCGCTGGCCGACCGAGAGCGGCTGGTCGGCGACGTGGCAGACGGTCGCCTCGACGTCCTGCGTCGAGGCCGGGAGGCTGCCGGTCGGCGCGATCAGGTCGCCGCGCGAGACGTCCACGTCGTCCGTGAGCCGGACGGTCACCGACTGCGGGGCCCACGCGGCGTCCACGCTCTCGCCCAGCGCGTCGATCCCCGCGACCGTCGTCGTACGGCCCGAGGGCAGCACGGTGACGGGCTCGCCGACCCGCAGCACGCCGGAGGCGATCTGGCCCGCGTAGCCCCGGTAGTCGGGGTGCTCCGCGGTCTGCGGCCGGATCACGTACTGCACCGGGAAGCGCGCCGGGCACGCGGTGAGGTCGTGGCTGACCGGGACGGTCTCCAGGTGCTCCAGGACCGTCGGGCCGCCGTACCAGTCCATGTGCGCGGACGGGTCCACGACGTTGTCACCGGCCAGTGCGGAGATGGGGATCGCGGTGATCTCCGGGACGCCGAGGGAGGCCGCGTACGCGGTGAACTCCTTGGCTATCGCGGCGAACACCGGCTCCTGGTAGTCGACGAGGTCCATCTTGTTGACGGCGAGGACGACGTGGGGGACGCGCAGGAGGGCGGCGACGGCGGCGTGGCGGCGGGTCTGTTCGACGACGCCGTTGCGGGCGTCGACGAGGACGACGGCGAGTTCGGCGGTGGAGGCGCCGGTGACCATGTTGCGGGTGTACTGCACGTGGCCGGGGGTGTCGGCGAGGATGAACCGGCGCCGGGGGGTGGCGAAGTAGCGGTAGGCGACGTCGATGGTGATGCCCTGCTCGCGCTCGGCGCGCAGGCCGTCGGTGAGGAGCGCGAGGTCGGGGGTGTCCTGGCCGCGGTTGCGGGAGGCGTGCTCGACGGCTTCCAGCTGGTCGGTGAGGACCGACTTGGAGTCGTGCAGGAGGCGGCCGACGAGGGTGGACTTGCCGTCGTCGACGGAGCCGGCGGTGGCGAAGCGCAG